>JAWERH010000039.1:0-13060 GCA_032482215.1 Veillonella sp.
ATACCGCCGGTAAGGAATTTCACCTATCCCCAAAGACTCATCTATTTTGTTTCTGAATTAATAGTAACACTTTTATTAACGTTATGCAACAATAAGAGTTTTGTATTGAGAAATATTGTTAAAAAGTAAAGAAGGAATAAAATATATATTATTATAGTTCAATATATAATAGATTAAAAATTTATTAATCATAACAATATAAACATATATAAATTATGTATACATAAAATAGTAACATTTATCACATAATTACACTACAAAGAGGTCTAATATAATAATATATGGTTTTATAACAATATTTAATTGATATTATTTATTAAATATAGGTGATAATATGGCAAAAAAAAGAATTTCTGATGTACTGATAGATGTCTTAGCCAATGCGGGCATCGAACGCATTTATGGTATCACTGGCGATAGTTTAAACTCTGTAAACGATAGTTTACGCCGCAATGGTAAGATTGCTTTTGAACATGTTAGACATGAAGAAACTGCAGCCTTTGCTGCAGGTGCAGAAGCAGCCTTAACTCATAAATTGACTGTCTGTGCTGGTAGTTCTGGTCCTGGTAATTTACACTTAATCAACGGTTTATTCGATTGTCATCGCAATCGTGTTCCAGTATTAGCTATTGCGTCTCATATTCCGCAATCTGAAGTAGGCTTAAATTACTTCCAAGAAACACATCCAGAAAACTTATTCAAAGAATGTTCCTGTTTCTGCGAACTTGTTTCTAATCCAAAACAAATGCCTGAAATTCTATTCCGTGCTATGAATGCTGCTATTGGCAACCAAGATGTTGCTGTTATCGTCCTTCCTGGGGACGTAGCAGTTATGGAAATGGAAATCGACGAGTTACCTATATGGAACCAACCTCGTTTACCTCATATCGTTCCTCAACACGATGACATCGAAGAAATGGCTGCTCATTTAGAAACAGGCAAACGAATTACCCTCTTCTGTGGTGCAGGGGGTTGAATGGGATAATCCATATGATGTAGGTATGACAGGTCTATTAGGCTATACATCTGGTTATCGTGCTATTGAACAATGCGACACACTCGTTATGCTTGGTACAGACTTCCCTTACCGTCCATTCTATCCGGAAAATGCTAAGGTAATCCAAGTTGATAGAGATCCTAGTGCATTAGGTCGTCGTGTTCCTCTTACACAAGGTATTATTGGTACTGTAAAAGATACATTGAAAGAGTTGTTACCTCTCGTAGGCCAACGCGGTGATACTGAATTTATCGATACTGTACGTAAAGCGTATACTAAGTTTAGAGGCGATCTAGATAGCTATGCAGTATCTGAACCAGATGGTGTGGCAATTCATCCACAATACTTTGTAAACCGTCTTAATAAATTAGCTGCTGAAGACGCTATCTTTACCTTTGACGTAGGTACTCCTGTTATTTGGACTGCTCGTCACTTAAAAACAAATGGTAAACGCCGCATCTTGGGTTCCTATAACCATGGCTCCATGGCTAATGCTATGATGCATGCTATTCATTTCCCTCTCCGGTGATGGTGGTTTCACAATGATGATGGGCGAAATGTTAACATTAAAACAACTTAACTTGCCAGTTAAAATCTTTGTATTCAACAACGAGGAACTTAGCTTCATCGCTATGGAAATGAAAGCTTCTGGCTACCTAGACTATGCTACAGACTTTGTAAATCCAGACTTCGGTAAACTTGCAGAAGCGGCTGGTATTAAAGGTGTAAGTATTCAAAATTCTAGTGAAGTAGACGAAAAAATTATGGAGGCTCTTAACCATAATGGTCCTGTTATCGTCAATGTTCACGTAGATAAACAAGAACTTGCTATGCCTCCAAAAATTGCTTACCAACAAGCAAAAGGCTTCAGTAAATACTTGATTAATGCAATCCTTGATGGCCGTGGTACAGAACTTAAAGAAATGGCCAAAACAAATTGGATGAAATATAAATCTCTATACTAAAATCTGCCAAATATTCAAACTCTGTCAAAATAAATAAACTGCAAAACTTTCAAAAAAGAGGTGTCATCATTTGAGGACACCTCTTTTTTTCTTAATTTAATCATATACTGTTATAAAACCTTCAGTCCATCCCCTTAAATTAAGAGTGATAGTAGATATTCCTAAACACTCTATACCGTGTACTTTAAATATATCCCAAGTTTTATACCACTCTATTGCTTTCTCTGCATATTTTAAAGTACTAAATAAACCTATGTATCCTGAACATGTATAATAATCATCTATATCATAATCATACCATTTAAATAGTGAGTTGTTATAGAAAAGGAATCATCATTTAACTCAGAAAATCCAGATAATATTTTAGAATCAACTAAAGCCTTTTCAGCTAAAGATAACTTGGAAAAAAAGCCTAGGCCAAAATACTCTGTATAAGGTAACTCATTATTCTTTTTATAGTGAGCTACAGCTTCATATATTGGAACTCTCATAATTAACCAACTCCTTACAAAATAAAAACAATATAAATATGACACTCTAATAATTTCTATCTATAATAATCGTCCTCGTAATCGTCTTTATACCGTATTGCATCTAGATCTGATGGAGATAATATATTTCCTTCTTCATCAACATATTCTCGGAATTCGTTAAAATATACACCTGGAATATCGGATTCTTCTAACTCAGGCACATCCTCAGGCTCAATGTCCCAAAATTCTATTTCGACAGATTGATTTTTATGCTTATTTATCATTTCCTAACACTCCCTTTATCAGAAAAATCTACTTAAATAAAAGAAAATTAGCAAAAGTATTGAGTACAATAATAAAGATAATTCGACTATAGATATTTAATCTACTAATAACATCAGTTAATTTATAAGGCATATTGGTTTCTTTATTAATCTCTTTATTTACAATCTTCTTCAAATAAACCAATTTAAGCATTTCGGATATAGATACTAAGAATAGAACTATAGCAAATATTTTATTACTATAATCAGCAAAAATTAAACTTAAATAAATTACTAAAACTTGGAAGATTTGTATAAATAAAAAAGATTTACTTCTTTTAAAAGAAGCAGATACAAAATATATTTCTTTTGATTTAGCTAGAACTACTACTGTAATAACAGCCATTAATGTTAAAAAAAGAAAAATCATTTTCTCCTCGTAATATAGTTATAGTGGGTAACATTATTAATTATTAATTGTATTTTAGCAAAATATAGAAAAATAAGCACTATATCCAATTTTGGATATAGTGCTTATTTTGTATTTAAGTTTTATCTTGTGTTTTATTATGCCCCAAAGAGTGACATTTGTTCGTCTTCTGGTAATTCACCACAGCATTTAAGTTCTTTCATAAGATCAATGATGGTGTTAGATACTTTACAACGACGTTGCAAGTCTTTTAAAGATGTAAACGGACGTTCTTCTCGTTCAGCTACGATAGCATCTGCTACTGTTTCACCTAAAGAGTCAATAGCCAAGAATGGCGGCAATAAAGCACCATCTTTAATGCTAAAGCGTCTAGCTTCGGAGTGTTGAATATCTACATTAACAAAACGATAGCCCCGTTGGTACATTTCCATAGATACTTCTAAGGCACTCATAAGATCCTTATCTTTAGGACTGGCACTACGATCAAGAGCCTTAATACGATTGAACTCAGTCATTTGCGTTTTAAGGTCTCCTGTCATGATGCGCAAGTCAAAGGCCTTGGCACGAATGGAGAAGTAGGCAGCATAGAAAGCCAATGGATGGTATACCTTAAACCATGCGATACGGAAGGCCATCATTACATAAGCTACCGCATGGGCCCGTGGGAATAGATAGGAAATCTTTTTACAAGATTCAATGAACCATTCAGGAATATTATTTTCCCGCATTTCAGCTTCAAATTCCGTAGTAGCTTGACCTTGTTTGTTTCGTTTTTCAATGCCCTTACCTTTACGTACGTTTTCCATTACGAAGAAACTATGCTTTCTATCCATGCCACGATGGATCAAGAAGTTCATTACGTCGTCACGGGTAGAAATAGCTTCGTTCAACTTACAAGTACCATTTTTAATGAGATCTTGCGCATTGTCGAGCCATACGTTGGTACCATGAGAGAAACCAGAGATACGAACTAAATCAGAGAATGTTTGAGGACGAGAGTCTTCAAGCATGCCTCGTACAAACTTTGTACCACATTCTGGTACAGCCAAGCTGGCTACTTGGTCACCTTGTAATTGTTCAGGTGTTAAACCAATCCCCTCTGTAGAAGAGAATAAGCTCAATGTTTTTGGATCATCAAATGGTATAGTTTTTGCATCAATACCAGTCAAATCCTCTAGCATACGAATGATAGTAGGATCATCATGGCCCAGAATATCAAGCTTAGTCATACGACCTTCGATAGAGTGATAGTCAAAGTGTGTTGTTAATACGCCACTTTCCTTCTTATTCGCAGGATGCTGTATAGGTGTAAAGTGATGCACATCCATATCGCGAGGACATACCATGATACCACCTGGATGTTGACCAGTAGTATTCTTTACATTCGTAAAGCCTTTTGCTAAATGTTCAAAGAAACCACTACGGGCTTGAATATCTCTAATTTCAGCGTACTTTTTAACATAACCAAATGCAGTTTTATCAGCGATAGTACCAATAGTACCGGCTTTAAATACATTGTCACGGCCAAATAATTCTTCCGTATATTTGTGAGCTTTTGCTTGGTAATCACCAGAGAAGTTAAGGTCGATGTCTGGAACCTTATCACCTTCGAAACCAAGGAAGATAGCAAACGGAATATCATGGCCATTCGTTTGTAGCGCATGACCACATTTAGGACAGTCTTTACGAGGCAAGTCAAAGCCACCTGCATATTCGCCTTTTTCAAAGAATTCGGAATATTTACAGTTAGGACATACATAATGTGGTGGTAATGGGTTTACCTCTGTAATCTCAGACATAGTAGCTGCGAAGGAAGACCCTACAGAACCACGAGAACCTACAAGATACCCATCATCAAGAGATTTTTTTACTAGTTTATGAGCGATATAATACAATACACCATAACCATTGGAGATAATACAATCCAATTCATAGTCTAAACGCTCTTGTACAACACGTGGCAATGGATCACCATAAATAGCCTTCGCATTTCTATAGCACATTTCTGTGAAAGCTTCATCGGCGCCTTCAATTTTTGGAGAATATGTACCGTCTGGCACTGGTTTGATATCTTCGATACTATCATTAATAGCACGAGTATTAGTAACTACTACTTCATAGGCCTTTTCTTCACTTAAATAAGGGAAGGATGCCAACATTTCATCTGTAGTACGTAAGTGCAAATCTGGTTGTTCATCCGCATCTGGATACCCACATGCAGTTAACATGATTTCACGATATATCTTTTCTTCTGGTGTTAAATAATGAACGTCACAGGTAGCACATACTGGTTTGTTTAAAGCTTCCCCTAATTCGATAACTGTTTTATTCATATCGATAAGAGCTTGCTCATCTGGCATAAGGCCTTTACGAACCAAGAACATATTGTTCGTATGTGGTTGAATTTCAAGATAGTCGTAGAAGGAGGCTACCTCTAGTAATTCTTCCTTTGTAGCGCCGCGAACGATGGATTGCATAAGCTCACCAGCTTCACAAGCAGAGCCGATGATGATACCTTCACGATGTTCTTCAATAACAGAGCGAGGTAAACGAGGCCGAACCTTATAATGTTCTAAGTGGGATATAGAAATCATCTTATACAGATTTCGTAAACCTACCATATTTTTTGCTAACAAGATAATATGGTAACGTTTGTCTTTTTCTTTTTTCTTCTTTTTATCTACTACAGGCTCTTCATCGCGAGTTACTGTTTCATCTTCAATAAGATAACCCTCTACACCGTAGATAACCTTAACGCCTAACTCTTTACCAAGAGCTTGAGCTTCTGGAAAGGCTTGTACTACGCCATGGTCTGTAATAGCCACCGCAGGATGGCCCCATTTTTTTACTGTTTTGAATAGGTCCTTAACAGATACGAGAGCATCCTTATCACTCATTTTGGTATGTAAATGAAGCTCTACACGAGAGTCTGGTCGGTTTTCTGTACGTTCCACGCTCGTAGTTTCCACAGCCTCGATGCTTCGAATAGATAAGATATAATCCTTATCGAAACGATCATCAAAGCTGACGCTACCTTGTACTCTAACACGCTGTAAGCCCTTTAGCTGTTTAAGTAACGCATCCCCCTCTTCAGGACTGTTTGTAAACTTAATAAATTTAATGCTATTTGTATCATCTACGATGCTGCCGTTAACGATACTTTTACCAGTCTTAGTATCCCGTTTATCTAAGCCTACAAATACACCTTCAAAGATGACGCTTGGCGTATCTAAGGTGCCCATGATCTTAGAGGTAACACCTTCAATTTTGGGCCCTAAAATCATGCCTTCATCAGTAGGCGCATCCTTCGGCGCACGACGAGGATATTTGCTATCCCCTTCACTACCTTTTCCAGTGGATTTTGTCGTAGTTTTAGGTGCAAAACCTTTGCTTACTTTAGGTGTACTGCTCACAGATGCGACAGTATCACTATTACTAGATGCGGCAGCCGTTTGATTAGAACGAGACACAACAACTGGACTATTGTTGAAATAGCCTAATTCAACAGCCTCTACGAATGGAGCAAAATCATCTTCGTCAACATCATCATATTCATCTTGTTGATCATATCCTGCAAATGACTTACCTCTAGGGGCTTGATTTTTAGCCTCTTCAGCCTCACGTTGCGCCTCAGCAGCTTCAATCCATTCCCCAGCACCGCAGCCACCACCATAATAATAGGTATCTAAACCTTCCCCAGTTTCAGTATCTACCTTCCAGGCGAAGCAACAAGCAGTATCGGTATTAGTAGGAATATCGTCAAAAGAGATATTTTTTTCCTTATACCATGCAGACAATCTTTCACGCAAACTAAGTAATGTGGAAAATGCAGAGTCCGCTGCTTGAATCGTCACATGTTGGCTATGACAGTTTACATAGAAGGATGATTTCTTTTTCTGTTTTGGTACAACACGATAACGTACTTTCATTTTTATCCCTTATACCCACAATAGGTAATACATAAATCTCTAAATCGCCAAATATCGCCCCTGCTACTACGGCTATCCAAAATAATCTCATAGAGCCCTTTTAATAAAGCTCGTAGCGCCTTAATTGAAATTCTAGGACTTGCCTCATAAGCTAGCTTAATTGGATATGGTTTAAATGACGAATCATAATCCTTACATAGGTTTTGTATAGCTTGAACAGACATTCCCACTTGGCGACATTCACTAACCAGTAACTGTAAACGTAATTGCCCCTCAATATAGCTCATAGCACGGTCTAATTCTTTATAGCCGAACATAAACGGAAATAGTTCAAGTAATGTATCAATATCTCGCTTTAACAGCGCCTCTTTAAAGGTGAAAATATTTTTAGCTCCATAATCACTACCATTTTCTTCGAGGAACTCTTTCGTAATGACTTTATCACCTGTTATTTGTAAAAAATAGCGGTCAAATTCGGTTCTCATAAAAGAAACTGGTACATCTTGCCACAAATCGATGAGATGCGCTACATATTCCTGTGCATCAGGGGTCATTTTAAAACCATTAGACGTACAGTACTGACGTATCCACATTACAAGGTCTGCCCCTTCAAGGCGCTTACATTGATGATTTGGTATTTTATCTAAAATCTCTTTATTTTGCTTGATGCGTTTATCAATCATATCATGATAAATCAAAAGGATGGGGTTATCCCCGTTATATTCCATGAGAAGTTCATATAATGGAACCCAAGCATCGCTATTTTTACCGCTTTTACGAATAATAGGTAAATTCACTAAGCAAAATACCTTTTGATCGCCAAATAGAGAATCCTCACAGAGCTTTTCACTTATCTTCTGTGGCCCAGCTTCATCATCTAATACTGTTACTGGAAGGTCAGAATAGGCACTTAAAAATTTACGTTTTTCTTCTTCAATTAATTGTGGCTCATCGCCATAAATGAGTTGAATATGTGCCATAGTTCCTCCTTTCACAGATAGATATCTTTAATGTAACTGTACCCCATTATATACATGTGTTCCGATGATGGGTCCACATCGCGTAACGCACCATGAGGGCTGCTAAGTAAAACCATATTATTCGGTAATACTCGTCCAATTTCATTCATTGAACTAGAACGACTCGTAATAAATAGTGTATTAGTCTTATCATTTAATTTTAGATTTTTTTCTCCTCTTTGTCCATTATATACATCGATTTCTTTCATACTATTTTTATATATTGTTTTTGCAGATCCGTTACTTATAGCTTGATTGATAAGCCTTTCATTAGGTGTTGTTTTAATATGGTCTGGCGCATCAATTAATACATAGGCCCCTTCGTGATTGGGTTCTATACAAAGTAACACATTACACTGCTTCATAGGAATATAGTGAACCAATACATCCTTATGATAATGTATAACATAAAATGATGCCCCAAAGCTGATAATCATAAAAAACAAGGACATAACTATATAAATAGTATACTGTTTTCCATGTGTCAAAAAGTACGTAAATAAACCTAATAGGACAAAATACATATAAGCACAATAAGGATTCATCATGCCGAACCAAAGTAAACTGCCACTACGACCTAACACATGATTTAAATATAAGGATATACGTAATAGTGCATCTATCAATGACCATAGAAATGATATCGGCAATACATAGCTAATAACAGTACTTATAAAAATTAAAACGATAGATAAATCTAATAAAGGTGCTACTATACAAGCCGCTAACAAACTAGCAATGCTAATATAGTGAAAGTAATAGAGCTGTAACGGTAAAATTAACAACTGGGCCGACACACATAATACGAGCGGCATTTTTAACTTACATCAAATATAGAAAAAGGATCATATACTAGACATAGTATGGCACATATACATAACGCCTGCTTCGCTTGATATAATCGACCTTTTACATAAGCCATGCACATGAGTATGTACATCATCGTTGCCCGTACAACAGGAGCATCGCCACCAACGACACCGCAATACATGCAAGCCACTAAAATGCCAATAATCAAACTAGTTAGTTTTCTTAATTTAATGAGTCGTCCCAGTCCATAAACCAAAGCTAACAAGAGAGCAATATGTGAACCTGATATGGATAAAATATGGATAAGTCCTGTGTAGGAAAAATCCTTCATTGTATCTTCCCCTAGCTCACTATAATGGCCACCTAAAGCTAATGCTTGTGCTAATACTTGTTGTGGCCCCTCTAGATTATGAGCAATAGTTTTATCTATAGACTCTCGTATTAATCCACAAATAAATAAGAGTTTTATATATAGTTTTTCAAAAAAGGGTTCTTTATAGTGGAATGCTTCTAAGTCCTTATCTGTAGCAGCTCTATATACACCATCGTAGATTCGCCCTCGAGTATTGGAACTCATATATCGACCGCGAAGATTAATACGACCTTCCTCTTCAATAAGAAATAAAGACTTTGGTGTACCTTCTACAACTGCGTATTCCCCCAGTCGTATGGGATACTTAGTAGTAGATACCTTTGAATATACCTGTAACCTTCCCTGTGCATTAATATAATTATTTTTTGCAGTATTTTTATATGGATGTAAGCCATGGATTTCAATGGTATATTTGTAATACTCCTGTCCGTTCAAACTTATCCTTTCAGGAGCAGTTACAACCGTACTAAAATATTCTCCTTCTTGCTGCAAATAATATGATGTATAGCTATTAAAATGTATAATCCGTAAATCTGTTTGATAATACGATAGACCTATAAAAATGGAGACTAAGACAAGCAACTTACCAAGTGATCTCCACCAATTAGACGATTGTAAGACTTTAAAAACACCGACACCTATAATAGCTACCCCTATAGCAAAGATGTAGTACATTTGATTGAGTACAGGAAAATAATTTCCGTACCCTAGTATTGTTCCTATAATGATAGATCCTAATATAACATGTGCCCATTGACTATGAGTCAACACCATTTGTGTAGGGCTTAAAATATTTACATCTAGAACCACTCTGTCATGATTACTATTCCTATGTTTAAATTGTAATTTTGTCTTTAATTTTCTTAAATACGCCGTCACCAATCCCCTTCACCCCCTTGATGCCTTCAACAGATGTAAAGGGGCCTTTTTGTGAGCGATATTCCTCTATTCTTTTAGCCATAGCTGGGCCTATCCCTGGTAGAGCATCTAATTCTTTTGCCGTTGCAGTATTGATATTTATTTTATTACCACGCAATAACACTTCAGGATTGCCGTGAAAGTTAAATATTACGTGGATATGATCACCTGCAGTAACTGGCTTAGCCATATTTATCGACTCTACATCTGCATAGGGTAATAGTCCTCCTGCCAGCTTAACAACATCTCCTATAGTGACTGAGCCTTCAAGCTCATATAAACCAGGTGAAGCTACTGCACCTGTTATATAAGCGATGGGTTTATTAGGCTGTTGTTCTACGTTAGATACAGAAGAATTTCCATCTATCCCCCCTTCAGCTAGGACAGAATCGCTTTCATCTGTTATAATAGGCCATAGGAAATAAATTCCTACTAAAATACATAGGATTAATATAATTATCATATAAGGCTTCAATTTATCTTTCATAGTGCACCTCCTACTGAAGGATTTCCCTATGAAAAACAAAACTCCTACCGATGACTCTATTGGTCACACTAGCAGGAGTTTAACAATTGATGTCGAATTAAAGGAGAAATTATGAATCAAGATACATTAAGAAAATATGCCCGTACATTATTACAATACGGTGTAAACTTACAGCAAGACCAAACATTAGTTATTTCTGTAGATGTAGAAAACAAAGACTTTGCAGTGATTGTTACTGAAGAAGCTTACGAACTTGGTGCTAAGGAAGTTGTTCTGAATTGGAGATGCTCCCCAATTGCCCGTCAACGTTTATTGCATGCGAAAGAATCCGTTTTAGAAAAACCTGCTAACTGGATTCCTGAATTCTACAAGCAGTACATCGATGATAAGGCAGCCTTCTTATCCTTAATTAGTGCTAATCCAAAAGCATTAGAAGGTATTCCAACAGATCGTATTTCCTTACAATCTCGTAACTTAAATAAAGCGTTATCCTTCTATCATACAGCCATCATGAACTCTTCTGTTACATGGTGTGTTGCCTCTGTACCAACAGTTCTTTGGGCAGATTTATTAGGCTATCAAGGTACAGACGAAGAAAAAATTAACCAATTATGGGATACATTATTGAAACTTTGCCGCATTGAAGGTGTAGAACCAAAAGATACGTATCGTCATCATATGGCAAAATTACGTCACCGCTGTGAAGCATTGAATAAATTAGACTTAAAGGCATTGCGTTATACTTGTGAAAATGGTACTGACCTCCTATTGGAATTGCCAGAAGGTCATATTTGGCTAGGTGGTGAAGAATCCTCTAAAGATGGTACTATTTTCAATGCCAATATACCTACAGAAGAAGTTTTCTCTGCTCCACAATACAATGGTGTTAATGGTATTGTATACAGTACAAAACCTTTAATTTACCATGGCAACACTATTTCTGATTTCTCCTTTACGTTTAAAGAAGGTAAAATCGTTGAATATACAGCCAAAGAAGGTTATGAAGTATTAAAAGAATTAGTAGAAACTGATGAAGGTTCCCACTACCTCGGCGAAGTTGCTTTAGTTGATCACTTCAGCCCAATTAGTCAATCTAACCAAATCTTCTTCGAAACATTGTTTGATGAAAATGCGTCCTGCCATTTAGCAATTGGTGCCTCTTATCCAACATGCCTCAAAGATAGCGATGGTTTATCTGAAGAAGAATTAAAAGAACGCGGCCTTAACCACTCCTTAACACATGTAGACTTTATGATTGGCCATGAACGGATGAACATCAAAGGCTATACTCGTGACGGTCAAGAAGTAGACATTATGATTGATGGTCGTTTACAAGTATAAACATAACTACAAAACATAACTACAAAACAATCATAAATTGGATGACAGCAAAGAACTATATGTCTAGTCTAACGTCTCTAGTAGATATCAATTTATATTGGAAAACTACATATGAAACAGACCCTATATACGCTCGTATATAGGGTCTTTTGATAATAGTAAAAATTTATTCTATTACAATGTGATATTTAAAGTACGGCCTGTAGGTTTATATTCAATAATCTCTACACCTGCAGTTTTTAACATCCGCTTAGATGCTTTAACCTCTTTAGTATCTTTATAAAGGTCATCGCGGTAGATAACGGCCTTAATACCACTTTGAATGATTGCCTTAGCACATTCATTACAAGGGAATAATGTAACATAAATCTTGGAACCCTCTAGAGAGCCACCGCGATAATTTAGAATAGCATTGAGTTCACTATGTACAGTATAGAAATATTTGTTATCGTCTGCTGAATCGCGTTCCCAAGTAAAGTCATCATCACTACAATTCAAAGGCATGCCATTATAGCCAATAGATAAGATTTTATTATCATTGCTAACGATACATGCACCAACTTGTGTATTAGGATCCTTAGAGCGTTGCGCTGCTAAGATGGCAACCCCCATGAAGTATTCATCCCAGGAAATATAATCGCTACGTTTTGCCATAATTACCTCACTATAAAATAAGCCCCCTTCTACTTATGTAGTTGGGGGCTTACTATATTAAACGAATAGAATATCGTTATTTAACTACGATATTTACAAGTTTACCAGGTACATAAATAACTTTTACAATATTTTTACCTTCTGTAAACTCTTGAACACGACTAGATTCTTTAGCCAATGTTTCTAATTCTTCTTTTGTAATATTTACAGAAACAGTAAGTTTATCACGAACTTTACCATTTACTTGTAATACTACTTCTACCTCATCTACAACGAGAGCTGCTTCTTCGTATACAGGCCATTTTTCAGTGTGGATGGATGTAGTTTCACCCAATTCATGCCACAACTCTTCTGTCATATGAGGAACGAATGGTGCTAAAAGAAGTAATAAGGAATGAGTC
>JAWERH010000040.1:0-8908 GCA_032482215.1 Veillonella sp.
TAAAAGGGGAAGTTGCATATGGATGCTACGTATATGTATAGATAGATACGTTGTATATATGTAAGGGGTAATATATGTGAAGGAAATATATATCTATACAGACATACAGCTATATGGCCATGGATAGGCATGCACAAGGTCTCATGACCTTATGCATGATTGCCTATATATTAGAATTTGTGCGTGAAACCAGCGTTTACGCCCCAGTCTGCTTGGAGGTCACCAGACAAACCTGTGGCAACATCAGCAAATACGCTATTGTTGCTATTGAAGCCATAACGACCGCCGAAGGCAAGTTCAGTCCAAGTTCCTTTAAGATCTTGCTCTGTTAATTTCACAGCTGTGCCACTAGAGAATGCAGTTTTTACATTGCCTGTGAAAGCATGACCTGCAGCAAAGCGTGTATAGATATTGCCACTACCGAATTGTTTACCCAATTCAAGACCAAGCTTACCAGAAGTGCTATTCACACCAGATTGGTTAACGGACACATTACCTACATTGAAGTTATGACCACCGAAGTGTGTAAAGTTCAATTGCGCTTGTGGTTCTACATAGAAACCATTAGCGTATTTCAATGTTTTGCCATAACGAACACCGATGCTGTATGCATTGGATTTTGCATCACCAGACATAGCTTCACCAATTTCATTACGTACAGTGAAGTCATTAGATACACGACCTACTTGCGTTTCTACATGTACATATTGATCCTTACCAAGGTCTTTCAAACCATAAGCACCAACAGAGAAGGATTTAACCTTACCTGAACCATCGAATACATAGTCTTCAGAACCGCGAAGGTAGGATACTTGACCACCTACAATCCAACCACGGCTGATTTTAGCATCATAACCGCCTTGGATACGTGTGTAATCTGTAGCTGTATCGATACCACTGCCGGAGTAGCTGTATTTACCGCCACCAATACGAGCCCAAATACCTGTTGGTTCACCTTGTTGCAATACGCGAGGACGATACATATCGTCAGTTACTGTACGCCATGCATTGATATTACCTACTACAGCAGACGTACGCACCACGAACAACAGGATTAGGATTTACTGGTGCTGGTGTAGGTGCTGGAATTTGAGGTTTTGGATCTGGAGTTACTGGTGTAACTGGTTTTGGATCCGGAGTTACTGGTGTAACTGGTTTAGGTTCCGGAGTTACAGGCGTAACTGGTTTTGGTTCTGGCACCACATAGGAGCCTTGACCATTACCGTCTTTCCAAGTAATATCCCCTTCTTTTTGGTCTGTAGTCAATGCTTTTTTGTAGCTAGACACGATACCTTTAGAAGCAATAGATACTGTACCAGAAAGGTTTCTTTCACCCTTTACATAATTTTCATAATAGAATTTATGTGCTAAGTTATCTAAAATCTTGTTTACATTACTTTCAGAAGATGTATCAAGATTGTCACCTGTTACATAGCCATGCACGCCAGAGCCAGCTGCAGCAGATTTCACGATAAAGTTACCGCCCTCGATGTCAGCCGCATCAAGACCATTTTTTTGAGAAGCTAGTTTACCGAAATTTAGTCCAGTACTTGCGCTCATATCATAAATAACATTGATATGACCATCTAGCTTGTTAACATGAATATCGCTACGGGAATCTTGGGAAATACGACTGAAACCTTCGCGTGTACTAGTCCCTTTGAGGGTATTGATACTACTACGGGCTTGTTTACCATCGATCATGAACGGCTCTAAGCCACCCATATTATCATGGCTCCACATACCTCCATCAAAGGTCATGTTGATCTCGCCGCCTTTATCCTCTAAAGTATTCACTGCTTTACCAGAAAATTGATTAGGGCTATTATGAGCACGACCTAGACCGATATTGATAACAGATGGTTGCTGTTGTTGATATGGAGGCATTGTTTTATCCGTTACGAGCACATCACCTTGCATGTTCAACACTTTATGTTTTACAGTACCTTCATCATCAATGCCGATGTTGATTTTACTATTATACGCAAATGCTACTGGATACGGAGACTTCCATGGCGCAGTAGTCACGTCCATAACACCGCCATCTACTTGGATGGAGCTATTATCTAGCATGCCTGTAATGAAAGCTGGTTGACGATAGCGTTTAGGCAATTGAGATGCATCAGGAGTATCCAAGGAGCCAATCGTAACTTGACCACCATTAGACGCTACCACACCATTCGCAGTCACACTTCCAGTACTTTCAAATTTACTATCTGCAGTAGTTGCAAAAACGCGTCCCTCAGAATTAAGACCTGCTGCAGCCCATGAGCTAGGCATAGCCATAGTAGATGACAATAAAGTCATCATAACAGCAGATAATAAAAATTTATTTCTTGCTCTCATCCTCTTACACCTCAACTATAAATACAATTACAATCACATTTGTGAAAGTTCATTCATAAACGAATATATATCTGTAAGTTGATTTATTAGTCTAAATAGACAGAAAAAATAGATATATACTCGCTTTATTAAGAACTCATATCCAACACTTTTAAAATATGTTTAAAATATTACACTATTTTTTGTGAATTGTAAATGAATTTTGTGAATTTTATTTAAAATTATTTAAAATATTAATAAATGAGTTATAAAGTAAGAGTATAAAAGTCCCATTTATTAGATAATTGATATGTACCCCCTTTACTGGACAACCAGTAAAGGGGGTACATATCAAGATTACTACCTTTTAGGTAGTAAATTCTATATAGTATTTATCCGTATTTGACGATATATAATATTGACCATATAATATAAGCAGATAGCCAAACGAGTAGAACCGTCGGGCTCATCTCAAGATTATAGGAAGTTGATGAAATGGCCTTTCAGTTATCCAGTTATTGGTAACGAAGGGCTATTTGTCTTTTCCAAGACAAATAAGCGCCACAAGTGCTCCAAAGGCAATAACGAGGCCCAACCTCGCTTGACTATCCTACGTCAATTATATGGCGAACATATAAGCGAATCAACAAGAATCTATTAATAGAAATATACGAAATTATATAAGCAAAAAGGCAGCAATAAAATTGCTGCCTTTTTATTTACCCTTTACTTACGTGCCACACGCAAAGCGGCCATCATACCTGGAGATTTCCAAACGGATTGGCCATTGTCTGAGACGAGTTTGTTATTATAGTAGAATACATCTGCATTGTAATAGTTACTATCGCTAGTTGTTACCTTATAGCTAAGGCCAGATGTAGTGTACACCGTAAAGTTAAGTACATCCCCTACTTTCTTCACAGAGTCTTGATCTACGTACCAGCTATTACCATTATAAGTAGTAGCATACACATCTGTACGAGCTTCTACATCATATGTATTAATACCGATCAACACGAGTAGAGCTGCTAACATATATAAGAATTTACGCATTAGAATTACCTCCATTTTATCGTTGGAATACTTGTTTATTATACCAAAAAACGGTGAAATTCGCATTAAAATGGCACTTTCTACTCTATTCAGAATTGACTGCTTTCAATATGTGATGTAATTCGTTTCATAACAGGTTTTTCTATGAAAGCTAACCACAGATAGCCTACGCACATACCAATGATAAAAATAAATCCCACGATTAACACAGCATATAGCGGTAATAATAGTGAAAAAAATACCAAGTCCTCAATATTAAGAATCCCTAAATCTTAATCTATCGCTATATTAATATGTAGCTCTGCAAAGTACAACTGTTGATTATTGCAATATAATATACAAATTATAATGTCTTTTTAATTATAATTATTTATTATATGATACCCCTCTTTCTAAAAGTATATCTTTGATAACTATATACTCAAAAGCTATTCGCTGTTTAAAACAATCTAAAACAGTAACAATTACACCATATATATTAAGGGCGCTTAATATAATAATAATTAACGGTATCGTCCATATCACATTAATTAAAAAGTTATATATTGCTAAGAAAATCATCATCACAAAAAATAGAACATAAAAACACCAAGCTTTATTAGTACCTAGCCCCAAGTATGTTAATGAAAGCCAACCTAATAATGGAACGGCAAAGTCTAAACTGATTAGAAAAATCACTAACGGTGTTAGTATAGCCACATCATATGATGATAAATTATCTGAAGTAAGAAATTTAACAATCTTATCTATATTAGATAAAAGAGCTCCTAAAACCCCTGCTAAAAGAATCTCTATCCATGAATAAGATAATCCTGCATTATACTCAACTGATTTATGACTTAATAAGTATAATAATTTATCTGTATCTAATTTTGAATATACATTATAACGTTTTTTATAAAACTTATCCCAATATCTAGATATATAAGTTCCTTCACTGACAGAAGCACGTAAATTCTGCCAGTCACTCCAGATACACTTAATATTTCTACTAAAATTACTAACTATAGATTTACTTATACTCTTTAAATTCATAGATACCTCTCATTTCAACTATATTACTATAAGTAGAAATATAATATCATATTTGATGGTATTATATTTATTCATATTATCTTTTTAGATAATTAACAAAGCAATGCAAAAAGAGTGGTAGAACACAGTTCTCCACTCTTTTTGCAATTAACTTTATAAGATATTAAAATTGGTAGTTAAGGTCTACACGGTAGTAATCAGAAAGTTTTTCATTATCACCAGTAGATTTATTTGTCTTGTTGTTGAAGCCATAGTATGCAGTTAAGCCTACATTATCTTGTAATGCATAGTTTGCAGTTGCTAACCAGCCTTTGAAGCCACGTAATTTAGTTACAAATGTGGATGTGTTATCAAGGTATCTAGTAGTATCATCATAGCCAATTTTCCATGTAGAGGATTGAGCAGCCAAGTTTTCACCAAAAGTAAAGTACTGCGCTTTCACATCCCATGTACCACGTTTAGCTTGATTGTACGCACCGTAACCAAGGCCAGCAGTCCAGCCAGAACCATGAGAAACACCAGGAGCTTTCACCCATTCACCACCAACCCAAACTTTATCAAAGTTCATGTCTGTGCTGAAGCCATACATGTTACGGATATCATTGTTAGATGCTTTTTCCTTGTTGTAACGAGCATAGAAAGCACCAAGGGCTACATGTTTATTCAGTTCACCTTTCAAACCAGCATACGTAATAGTGAAGTTTTTATCTCTATTAATTGTGCGTTCGCCATATTCATCGGTTGCATAGCCACCTTCAACAGCATAACCATACGCTGCTTGGAATTGGACTTTGTCATTGCCCGCATTAAATTGAGCACCATCAAATGTATCGTCATAGATTAAACCATTACCAAATGTTTGTTGGAAACGACCAACCTTAGCGGATACTCGTTCACCAAATTTGTGATTTACATACGCACGATCAATAGTTACAGTACCAGGTTTCAAGCCAATAGCGCCTACACCAGACGGAGTATGTGCATCACCAAATTCAATATTACCAGAAGTCATACGAACTACTGCTTCTGTACGCTCATTAACCTTTGCGTTAAATTGAACACGAGCACGAGCATCGAATAAAGAATGTTGACTATAATCACGGGAATCAAGATTAGTTCTATCAGTTACATAGTGACCATTCTTTTCTTGTGCCCCCAAATAACGAAGACGCATATCGCCAGTCACTTTCACATTACCTACGCGATCTTCCAAACGACCAACGCGAACGCCCAAGTTATTCAATTCGTTAGAGAATTCGTCAGCCAAACGATTAATCATCGCTTGTTGTTCCGCATTAGCACGGTCTTGATTAGCCATTGCTTTTGCAATCATTTGCGCCATTTCGTAACGAGTAATGTTATTTTGGCCTTTGAAAGTCCCATCTGGGTAGCCATTTACAATGCCTGCCTCAGCTAATTGAGACACCGCTTGATACGCCCAAGAATCTGTACTCACATCAGAAAATGGATTGTTAGCAAATGCAGTTGTTGCGCCCAATACAGCAGTTGCTGCTAACATTGCGGTAATTTGTTTTTTCATAATCTTACCCCATAACGCCTGTAGTATCGGTAGGCCCCTTTGATACTGCTCCTAAAAATTAGAACACGCCTGTTCTAATTCCCGAGAGACCATATTCATAAAAGCCCCAGAGTACTAACAGCTAATATACACCGCTATTAGTGCTCTGGGGTTATTTTATATATAGACTATATTTTCAGATTATTTTAGGTAAACTTAGTTTAGAACTTATGTGTAAATCCAGCGTTTACAGACCAGCCTGGTTTATAGTCGCCAGATAAACCTGTGCTAATATCAGCATAAAGGCTGTTGTTAGCATTGATACCATAACGGCCACCGAATGCAAGATCAGTCCATGTACCTTTAAGGTCTTGTTCTGTAGATTTTACAGTGGAACCACTTGTATATGTAGTTTTCACCGAGCCAGAGAAGGCATGGTTAACACCTACACGAGTATAGATGCTACCGGCGCCAAAGGTCTTACCAATTTCAAGGCCAAGACCGCCAGCAGTGCTGCTTACGCCAGCTTGGTCTACATGCATGGTGCCTGCATTAAAGCTATCTCCACCAAAGCGGGTATAGCTCAATTGCGCTTGTGGCTCGATGTATAAACCATTTTGTAATTTCACAGTTTTACCATAGCGAGCGCCGATAGTATATGCATTAGCCTTAGTTTCGCCAGATAGGCTTTCACCAATTTCATTACGAGCTGTGAAAGTATTCGTTACGCGGCCAACTTGGGATTCAAGTTGAATGTATTGATCTCGGCCGAGGTCTTTCAAACCATAGGCGCCAACAGCAAAGGCCTTTTCTTTGCCAGAGCCATTGAACACATAATCATCATGGCCACGAAGGTAAGACACTTGACCGCCTACGGTCCAACCGCTACCAGTTTTAGCGTCGTAACCACCTTGAATGCGTGTATAGGTTGTGTCGGTATCAATACCTTGTGCATCATAGCTATATTGACCGCCACCGATATGGGCCCAAATACCTGTTGTTGCACCTTGTTGCAATGCACGAGGACGGTAAGTATTTGTTAATGTGCGCCAGCCGTTGATGTTGCTCATAATCGCAGAACGAGTACCACGCATATGCGGAGTATCATATGCCGTTGATTGGGCTGGGGCTGGTTGCGGCGCCGGTGTTGGCATTGGTGCCGGTTGTGGCGCCGGTGTTGGCGTTGGTGCCGGTTGCGGTGCTGGTGTTGGCGTTGGTGCCGGTTGTGGCGCCGGTGTTGGCGTTGGTGCCGGTTGTAGCGCCGGTGTTGGCGTTGGTGCCGGTTGTGGCGCCGGTGTTGGTGTTGGCACTGGTTGCGGTGTAGGTGTTACTGTTGTATTACCGTACACATATTTACCTTGACCATTTTGATCCGCTTGCCATGTAATAGCACCTTCTTTAGCATAGCCAGACGTTACTACCTTAAAACGACCAGATTCAGCACCTTCAGAAGCAATAGCTACTGTGCCTTCAAGGTTTCTTTCACCAGTCACATAGTTATGATAATACACCTTATGTGCAAGATTATCTAAAACCTTGTTTACATTATCCTCAGTAGACAAGTCTAGTCCTTTGCGGCTGGTGTATAGATGAGCGCCAGCATTAGGGGCTGCACTTGTGATATGAATGTCGCCACCCCAGAAGGAATCAGCCGTTAAACCATTATATGTTGTAGTTGGCGGTGTATATTCTGGATCTTCGGTGTCTGCATATTCATCATTAGGATCATATATAAAATTAACATGGCCTTCGAGCTTATCAATATAGAGTTTATTATGCTCATTTTGCTCTACCACATTTTGAAAATTACGATTCGTAGAACCAACAAGTCGATGTACACGGCTAGGCATAGTACTACTATCAAGGTTAGTGCCATCAAGGCCACCTTGATACAATAGCTCCCAAGCCCCTCTTTCACCAAGGAACACATTGATATGATTATATTTTCTGTCATTTTCATCAGCTAAATTGAAAGCTAACCCAGACCAATTGGATTCCTCACCATCTATACCGATATTAATGGTTGAGCTATGAATTGGATCATGTTTAACTATAACATCGCCTTCAACGAATATTTTATCACCCGTAAATTCGCCGTGATGATCATGGACGCCTATATTAATTGTGCCCCCTTGAGCAAGAGCAACAGGTGTACTCACTCTACCAGAATTATATACACCTTTTTTCAATTTAATGTCTCCACCATTTTTACTGGTAGCAAATGCACTATGACCATAGCCAATATTAGAATACCCGTCTTCAATAATAACCATACCACCATTCGCTACTATAGAAGATATATTTTTATCGTATTCTGGGAATACACGTATCATATCATCACTGTTAGCTACAAAATCTGTATTATCAGTATACGGAGCGGTATAAGCCGCATCTACCACCATATTAGGCATTACAAATCCAGCAATCGCCAGTGCCACAGCTAGCGATAGCTTTGCTTTACTTACATGTCTCATAAAAATCCTCTCACTCTCACAATATAAATAAACTATAAATTATCTTAAATTATAATTTACAATTTGTTATTTGTAAATATGAGAGAAATAAAATTAGTATAGACCTGTAGTATTGCCTGGACCCTTTAATACCTCTCCTAAAAAATAGAACAGGCCTGTTCTAATTCTGGAGAGACCATCTCAGGCTATCTTACAAATTAGAACACGCCTGTTCTATTTCTAGAGACACTATATCAGGCTCGTCTTGCTAATTACTACAGGCGTGTTCTAATTTAAAATCCCCTTGATAGGTACCAAGATACTCATCAAGGGGATTGTTTTAGTTATGGAAAAGACAAATAGCCCTTCGTTATCCTAGGATAGCTAGTGAGCTCAAGTCACATTTTACGCTTTAAATATAACGCCATTATGCTCTAGTTGTTCCACCGTTTTTTTACCAATGCCTGGTAGCATCAATACTTCTTGTTTAGTAACTGTTTTAAAATCAGCTACTGTGTATAGG
>JAWERH010000041.1:0-15862 GCA_032482215.1 Veillonella sp.
AGGCTTTCATCATTAGAATTGATTAATCATTGCCCCTAACACTAAGCTCAACACAGCAAAGATAATCCCCAATATAATCGTACATTTAGATAAGAAAGCGTCTAAACCGCGTTGCTTACCACCAAAAGAAGAGTCTGCCGCACCAGATACAGCACCGCCCATGCCTGCGTTTTTGCTATTCTGTGCAACAACTACTACGATTAATAAAATAGATACGATTACTTCTACAATCATTAAAAAATTTGTCACGACTGTCATCCTTCCTGTGTGGCTCTTGGAGAGTCCAAAACCCGATGTTCTAAATACTTCTCTAATTTACGTTTAACCCTTTGTAACGCATTGTCTATAGATTTGACACTGCGATCTGTGACCTCAGCCATTTCTTGGTAAGAACGTCCGTCTAAATAGCCTTCCAAGACCTCCCACTCGAGTTCACTTAAAATATGACCAATATTGCGCTCAATATCATCCAATTCCTCTTGGCTGATAATAAGATCCTCAGGATTGGTAACCTTTGCTGAAGATAGCATCTCGATCAATGTACGCTCTGATTCCTCTGTATAAACTGGCTTATTTAAAGATACATAGGAATTTAAAGGCGCATGTTTTTGTCTAGTAGCCGACTTAATAGCCGTAATAATCTGTCTAGTTATACAAAGCTCCGCAAAAGCTCTAAAGGACGCTAATTTATCATGTTTAAAATCTCGCGTAGCCTTATAAAGACCAATCATCCCTTCTTGAATGATATCTTCACGATCTGCGCCTACTAAAAAGTAAGAACGCGCCTTTGCACGAACAAAGTTTTTATATTTATTAACAATATAATCGATTGCAAACTCATTTTGCTCTTCTTGAGCTATGACCACAACTTGCTCATCGGTCATTTCTTTGAAATTGTAATCGGGCTTGCGTGTATGAATTGTGTTCATATGCTCCTCCTTACAATTGAGCAGAAAAACCAATATATTCATTATACTGGAACTATATGTGATTTTCAACTATCAATGGCCACGCCGTAATTTCTCTAGCTTTTCAGCTACTTCAGGAGATAATAACCCTCCTACTTCATTACGTCGCAAGCTAAATTGATCTCGTCTATGTTCATGAGCGTATTGTAATCGTTCCTCTTCCTTAGCTATGCGAATCATATTTTGCAATTCTCGAGCTGGAATGCGTAAACCACCAGATCCAAGAATTTGATTTTGTTCAGCTCCATCAGAGGTTACAACATATACATTGGTATATTTGCCTTTCCGCAAAAATACCTCTCGTTCAATAAAGGAATCCGCCGTCTCTCCATCCTCAGTATAGACTTCAAGAAATCCGCTCGTAATAGCCTCTACAGAACCGCCAGACTTTGTATATTTACCATCAAACACAAGGATAACTTCGTATCCCTTGAATTTTCCGTAGTTTAACAATCTATCTCTAAGCTCCATACGGGCATGTTCTAATGACTCATGAGCCAATTTCTTTAGATGAGTCCAGGCGAATATCACATTATATCCATCTACAATTAAGATATCTTTTAACATAATTATTTCGCTTGTCGTTGACGAACCGCTTCATACATAAGAACGGCGGCTGCAACAGATGCATTCAAAGAATTTAAATTCAAGCCTCTTTCACAACGCGGCTAATGCCCTTACCTTCATTACCGATAACGATAACTGTAGGAATTGTCATATCCGCCTCGTATAAGGTACGATCACCTTCCATATGAGCGCCCATAACCCAAAAACCTTGTTTTTGAAGTTGTTTAATAGTTTGAGCTACATTCCCAACCTGTACAAGTGGAATTTGTTCAATAGCACCTGCCGATGTTTTAGCTACAGTAGCATTAATAGGAGCATTGTGACGCTTAGGAATGAGTACGGCCGTAGCCCCTACACATTCCGCAGTACGGATAATTGCGCCCATGTTATGTGGATCCTCAACACCATCTGTTAGGATAAGCAAAGGGACATCATGATTCGTCTCTTGTAGTACTTCACCAAGTTCCTTAAATTGAACAGCAGAAACAAGAGCAATAACACCTTGGTGTGGTACCTCTAAATCATATTTATTCATTTGTTTGATAGGTGTTGGACGCACTTCAATGCCTTGAGATTTAGCAAGGCCAACAATATCAGCTAGACCTGTTTTAACCTTATCTTCACTGACCATAATGCGCTGGATGGAACGACCACTTTTAAGGGCCTCTTTAACCGCATTGCGACCTACAATATAATTATCCATACTACATACCTCGTAGAGTTATTGAAAAGGCTTGCTTCATAACATCTTGTAAGCGCTCATCTTGACGCGTTTCATAAAGAAATCCAAGTACGGCTTCAAAGGCTGTACTACTACGATACTCTTGAACAGAACTACTTTTTGGCACATTTACATTACTATTTCTAGCTCGTCGTGCAATAGCTTGTTCTTGTTCTGTGAAAGCATCCTCTATTTCAAGCAATACCTTCGCTTGTGACTTAGCACAAATAAACTCAGTAACAATGGTGTGCAACACTTGTACCTTAGATATATTCATTTGTACCACTCGTTCACGGACATACATGGAGTATACGGCATCGCCAATATAGGCAAGCATAACTGCATCTGCACTGAGACACTCCTCTATAGTTCGTTTACGCAAACGAAGCGGCTCTTGTTCAAGAGCCGTCAACTTTTTTATTGCTTCATTCTTTAAGAATTGAAATTGTTTAAACTTCACGTTTTTTCCACCGTGCACCTTGAGGGGAATCCTCAATAGTAATACCGATTTCAGCCAAACGATCGCGGATACAATCAGCTAATGCCCATTGTTTTTGATCGCGACATGTTTGACGTACAGACAAGATTACTTGCATTAATTCTTCATATTCAGCAGCGTTAGCACCTGTGTTGCCTTCCCATGCTTTTTCAAGAATACCAATTACTTCTGTCATGAACTTGAAGATCCGTTTTACTTCAGCAATAGCTTCTTGGCAAACAACACCTTCACGACCTGTTACAGTTTGATAGTAAATGTTGATCTCTTTAGCAAGACCAAACATGCTAGATGTAGCTAACGCAGTATTGAAGTCATCGCTCATAGCTGCTTCGAATTCTTCTTCATACTCTTTAGCTTTTTCTAATAAGTGTTGCGCTTCATCACATGGACCTGGTTCACATTTTTCAAGGTACAATAGATTTTCAATAGCAGTGCTTAAACGTTCTAAGGATTTATTTGCTTCCTCTAAACGTTCATCAGAGAAATCTAATGGACTACGATAATGAGTGCTCAACAAGAAGTAGCGCAATGCGTCTGGGCTATATTGTTCCAAAATATCTTTTACCAAGAAGAAGTTATTCAAGGATTTAGACATTTTTTCAGAATTAATGGTAATGAAACCATTGTGTAACCAATAGCGTACAGATGGATGTTGACCAGAACAACCTTCAGATTGGGCAATTTCGTTTTCATGATGAGGGAAGATCAAATCACTACCACCACCATGGAAGTCAAATTCTGTACCTAAATATTTTTGGCTCATAGCAGAACATTCAATGTGCCAACCTGGACGGCCATTCCCCCAAGGGCTTTCCCAATATGGTTCACCTGGTTTTGCAGCTTTCCATAACGCAAAGTCCATAGGATTTTTCTTACGGCCATCAACTTCGATACGAGCACCCGCTTCCATATCATCTAATGTACGGCCAGATAACTCACCATAATGTTCAAATTTATCAACGCTATAATATACATCGCCATCGAGTTCATAAGCATAGCCTTTTTCAATCAATGTAGAGATCATAGCAATAATATCTTCGATATGTGTAGAAACACGTGGATAAATATCAGCACGTTGTACACCAAGGGCATTTGTCATCTACATCAGTAAAGTTTTGTACATATGTTACTTTATAGCCTACATGTTTCATATAGCGACGAATTACGTCCCAAGTTACGAATGGACGTGCATTGCCAATGTGAGGATGGTTATATGGTGTAACACCACATACGTACATCTTTGCCTCACCTGGTGTTACAGGATTGAACACCTCTTTTTGGCGCGTCATAGTATTATAAACTGTAATTTCTCTCATCGTTACCGATGCCTCCATGTTCGTAAAATAAAAAAGACCCCTCATCTCATACAGAGACGATGGTCCGCGGTTCCACTCTGTTAGGTACCAATGTAGTACCCACTCATCGCATAACGGCGCGTCACCGGACAAACCTACCTATAATCGGAAACCCTCCCACCATCGGTTCTCGCTAAAAAGTTAGTTGTAGAGTACTTCTTTCAGTCTTAGCTATTGGTAATCATCTATATTCAGATATGTAAATATTTTATCAATTATCCTATAGAATGTCAATGAAAACAAGAAAATCCTCATCTTTCAATATATCCAAATAATGTATTAAACATGCAGATTTCGGATATAAATTTGAATGATGAGGAATTCTATAATGAAAATATTTTACTACGCTTATCACTAATGCCAATATCATTTATAAAAGTATACTTACAAATAATAATTGAAACATTAGTTATTAACTATTAAGCGTTTTCTAATTTTTCTTTATCATCATGTTTACGGCAAATACCTGCAAAGATAGAGCCTGTAAAGTTATGGATGATAGAGAACACTGCACCTGCTACAGCTGCTTGAGGTGTAAAGTGTTTAAGTGCTAAAGATACGGATAATGCGGAATTTTGCATTGCCACTTCAATTTGCATAGCACGACGAGAGGAAATATCGATGCTAAGAGCCTTACAAATGAAGTACGTTACTACGTAACCACTCACATTTTGTACCAAGCAAGCTACGAAGATGATGAAACCAGTTTCAGCAATTTGTTTTTGGTTTACTGCAGTTACAGCTGCCAAAATAAGTAATACTGCAATAGCCGCAATTGTAGGACATACAGATTTAACAGGTTCGATCTTAGAGCCGATGAAGTAATTCAATACAATACCCAAGATGATCGGTACCAATACGATTTTTACGATAGAAATAAACATCGGCATAAATTGGATTTCAATGGAAGATGTAGCACCTGCATACAATACAACGAATAAAGGTGTCAAAATTGGAGCCAATAATGTAGAAACAGTCGTTGCAGATACAGATAACGGAACATTACCATTCGCAAGGAATGTCATTACATTAGAGGCAGTACCACCAGGACATGCACCTAACAAGATGAATCCGATACCAATTTCTGGAGGGAAATTGAAAATAAGGGCTACCAAGAAACCTGCTAATGGCATCCACAAGAATTGAATTACAGATACAAGGATAACTTTCATCGGTTGCTTAAATACATCAAGGAACACTTGAGCTGTTAATGTTAAACCCATGGCAAACATTACAAATTGAAGCATGTACGCAATGTACGGCGTCATCCAAGAAAATACAGTTGGTAATACATACGCTAACACTGCCATCAATAGCACGCCCCAGGAAAGATAGCTATTGAATAAGTGGTTAAGAGAACGAATAATACTCATAAATGCACTCACTTTCATAATAAATAAAAATAAAAGACGCCGATTATTATAGCATTTCCATAGAATAATCTCAATATACATAAAAAGCTCTCATAACAATAGCTATGAGAGCTTTTTTCTTAGATTGTATTACTATTTTGTTAAAGCGCTAACATTGTCTAAGCGATGTAAGCATTTTTCTTTACCAAGCAATGTAACAATATTATTCAAATCTGGACCATGCATTTGACCAGTTAAAGCTACGCGGATTGGCATGAATACGAATTTACCTTTCAAAGCAGTTTCTTTCATAACTGCTTTAATAGTTGCTTTTACAACATCAGGCGTAATTTCATCAAGTTCAGCCAATGCACTGCGGAATGCACCTATAACTGTTGGTGCTGTTTCTTCATTCAATACAGCACGCAATTCCTCTTCGTGACCTTCTTCAAGGAATACAGTTTCACCCATAAACATGCCTACATGATCTTTAATTTGCGCCCCATAGCTAATATGGTCGCGGAATGTAGAGCATAATAATGTCAACCAATCAATATCCGCTTGATTTAAGCTATCTGGAGCCAAGCCAACTTCGTTCAAATGTGGCAAACAAAGATGGAATAACTCTTCGTCGCTCAAATTTTTCATATAGTGGAAGTTGATATGGTTTAATTTATCAATATCAAATACTGCTGGGTTCTTCGCTACGCGATCCATGGAGAAAGCTTGAATCAATTCATCTTGTGTGAAGAACTCTTCTTCCCCTTCTGGAGCCCAACCAAGAAGAGCCAAGAAGTTTACTAGTGCTTCTGGTAAATAGCCCAATTGTTTGTATTGTTCAACAGATGTAGCACCATGGCGTTTGGACATTTTTTTGTAATCTTTGCCAAGAATCAAGGAAATGTGACCAAATTTTGGCACTTCCCAGCCTAGTGCTTCATAAATAGCCATTTGACGTGGAGTATTAGATAAATGTTCTTCTGCACGAATAACGTGAGTAATGCCCATCATATGATCGTCCATTACTACTGCAAAGTTATATACAGGAATACCGTCGGATTTAACGATAACGAAGTCACCTACACCGTTAGACTCAAAGGATACATGACCACGTACCATATCATCGAAAGCATATGTTTTATTCAAAGGAACGCGTAAGCGAATTGTTGGTTTACGACCTTCTGCAATATATTTAGCCTTAGTTTCTTCGTCTAAGTGTTGGCAATGACCATTATATTTAGGTGTTTCGCCACGATCCATTTGTTCTTGACGAACAGCATCTAACTCTTCAGGTGTGCAATAACACTCATAAGCTTTGCCTTCATCCAATAAACGTTGTGTAACTTCTTTATATAAATCAAGACGTTCTGTTTGACGGTAAGGACCATTGTCGCCACCTACATCAATACCTTCATCCCAGTTCATGCCAAGCCATTGTAAGGAAGCTTTGATATTTTCTTCACTTTCACGTGTGGAACGAGCCAAATCTGTATCTTCAATACGTAATACAAATGTGCCTTTTTCCTTACGTGCTAATAGCCAGTTAAACAAAGCAGAACGAGCACCACCGATATGGAATGGACCCGTAGGGCTTGGAGCAAAACGAACTTTCATGGAACTCATGATTATACCTCTCCTTCATATACAGAAACGACAGCTTGTGCAGCAATGCCTTCGCGGCGCCCAATAGCACCTAGCATTTCATTCGTTGTCGCTTTAATACTAATACGTTCTAATGGTATTTCTAAAACAGATTGTAAATTCGCCTTCATCATATCGATGTGCGGCTTTAATTTAGGTGTCTCCGAAATAACCATAATATCTATATTATAGGCTTGTAACCCACGTTCTTTCAATAAGGAATTAACCTTTTCTAGTAAAAGCATACTAGAAATCCCTTTATATTGGTCATCTTCAGGCGGAAAATAATATCCAATATCTCGTAAACCTGCAGCACCTAGCATGGCATCCATCAATGCATGAATGAGAACATCCGCATCGGAATGACCCTCAGGACCAAGTTCAGATTCGATATGAACACCGCCAAGAATACAAGGGCGACCTGCTTTTAATTGATGAATATCATAACCAAATCCAACGCGCATACGTGTATCCTCAATTCCTAAATATCGTTTAGCTACTGCAATATCATTCGGTGTTGTTACCTTTATATTACAATAATCACCTTCAACTATATGTACAGGCTTTCCTATATACTCTACTAAAGATACATCATCTGTGCCAAGATACTTTGTTTCATAAGCCGTTTGATGAGCCTCTACAAACAAGTCTTTTTGAAAGCCTTGTGGCGTTTGAATTTGATATAACTCACTACGCTGTAATGTTTCCAAAACATTATGATCTGTATCAACCCGTTTAATGGTATCTGTAGCCGGAACACCTACAGTAGCCGCACCATAGAGATTAGCCGCCTCAGCTACATCACTAAACATCTTAGTAGAAGCCAAAGGTCGTGCCCCATCATGAACAAGAACAATGTTGGTTTCTTCAGATACAGCCTTGAGACCACATGCTACAGAATTTTGTCGTTCTTTTCCACCAAGTACGATGTGAACTGGAACAGCCAAATCTAACTCTTGAATATGTTTTGTCATAAACTCTTGTTCACCATCGGCTACAACAAGAATAATCTCATTCAAACCTTCAACCTTTGCTACATTTTGTAATGTACGCTGAATGATAGAGAATCGACCTAAAGGGATAAATATCTTATTTTCTTTATATCCCATACGGCGCCCAGCACCAGCGGCGAGAACAATACAACTAATTACCTTGTCCATTTTGTCCTCCATCTACACGAGCAAAGATCATGCGACCTGCACTCGTTTGTAATATGGATGTAACCATAACCTCTACGGTTTGGCCCACATAAGGTTTACCATCTTCCACAACAATCATTGTACCATCATCAAGATACGCAACGCCTTGATGTACTTCCTTGCCTTCTTTCATAATTTGCACGCGAATCCATTCGCCTGCAATGAGGGCCGGTTTCAGTACATTGGCTAGTTCATTCAGATTAAGCACCTCAATGCCTTGCACTCGAGCCACCTTATTTAAGTTGAAGTCATTAGTCATCAACTTCCACTGCTTATCCAAAGCAAGACGCATTAATTTAGAATCTACTTCTGTAAGATCATCATAATCATCTTCTATCACTTCAATGGCTACCTTGTTAGCATCTTGCATCTCTTTCAAAATATCGAGGCCACGACGACCGCGATTTCTCTTTGTAGCATCAGCAGAGTCAGAAATAATTTGTAACTCATTCAATACAAAGAGGGGAACCATTAGAGGGCCTTCAATAAATCCTGTATTACATAGTTCCTTAATACGTCCATCAATAATAACAGATGTATCTAGTAGTTTTGGTGTGCTCGTAGTTTTATCAGATTTATGAGTAGAGAACATTTTAAAACGACTTGTTTTTTTAGTGCCTTCTCCACTCCATTGTTGTACATAGTTATTGTACATTTCAGGGCCTTTACGAGCCATAATTTTAAGGCCACTATATCCAAAGATAGCACTCAATATAATAGGAATATAAGGTCCTATAATAGGTACTTGATTGAATGCAACACCAATTAAATTTGCAATAATAAGACCGAATAATAAACCGATGGTGCCTGCAATCAATTCTTGATTTGGAATATGAGTAAGAATGCGTTCTAAACGTTTAGCAATGACTAAGCCTTGCTTTAAAATAAATGAAGAAATTAAATACCCAATAATAACGCCTAATAGAGTACCAAAAATCAATACTGAAATACGTGCAATGGTTAATGACATATCCCCAAAGGACTCAAATTGAGATACCAAATATGGGTCGATAATAGGTGCTAAGCTATCCATTCCAACATAGGCCGCTGTGCCCACAAGAATAGCTATTACATAGCGCAATATTCGATAAATCATTACATCACCTCCTAATTAAGAAAATACCAACTGCATTGCCTCTTGAATAGATTTAACGCCTCTAATCTTGATAGAACTATCATTATCCCCAGTGAGCCCTACTTCACCTAAAATGACCATATCGGTAGGAACAATACGATTTTTTAAATTAGATACAATAGCAACGGCCATAGACAAGTCACAAGCCGGTTCATTAACCTTGAGACCACCAATAACGTTAACGTACACATCCTTATTACCTAACGTAAAACCACAACGTTTTTCTAATACTGCCAAAAGTACTATTAAACGATTAAGGTCATAACCGATTGCAGTTCTTCTAGGCATACCAAAAGCAGTCGTAACAACAAGGCTTTGTACCTCTACAAGGATAGGACGAACACCTTCAAGATAAATCATAACGGCGCTGCCGCTTTCCTCATCAGATCGTTCTGCCAATAAGGAAGCTGATGGATTAGATAACTCTTGTAACCCTTCCTCAACCATGGCAAATACGGAATTGGTAAGACCGTTCACCTTCAAAGTAAAGTACTACATCCACCATATGTTCTAACATACGGGGCCCTGCAATATTACCTTCCTTAGTAACATGTCCAATAATTACCGTAGGAATATTGCGTTCTTTACAAAATCGAAGGAGTCGAGATGTACATTCTCGAACTTGACTAACACTGCCTGGAGCAGCATCAATATCACCAGTATACATAGTTTGAATAGAATCAATGACAAGTAAGGATGGCATCATTGTATCAGCTTGCTCAAGTATATGATCTAAATCTGTATCTGCAATAACTTGTAATCGTTCACTATTGATATGTAATCGTTCTGCCCTAAGCTTAAGTTGTAACTGAGACTCTTCCCCTGATGCATAGAGAACTGTCCCTACAGTATCGGCCACCTTTTGAGATACTTGAAGAAGTAGTGTAGACTTGCCTATACCAGGATCACCACCTAAGAGCATAAGAGCCCCAGGAACAATCCCACCACCTAATACGCGGTCGATTTCACCAAAGGTTGTAGATACACGAGCGAGAGATGAAATTTCAATATCTGGTAAAGCTGTTGGTTTTGTTGTTTGATTTCCCACACCTCGGGAAGGTGTACGGCTATGTTTAGTTTCTTTAATAATTTCTTCAACTAATGTATTCCATTCGCCACATTGTGGGCATCGGCCCATCCACTTAGAAGACTCAGCCCCACAATTTTGACAGAAGAATACTGATTTTGCTTTTCCCATAATGCCTCAAAATATTTTAATAAGAAAAGAAAGGTCATGAATGATAACCATTCATGACCTTTTATGCATAATTTTACTACATGGTTAACTATCATCATTCTATAGTATACCATTTAACCCATATTTTTTATATGAAAGTTATTAACTGTATATTTTATATTTTTTATACGCTGACAACGATCTCGTTATCCTTGACATCTACTTTTATAGTTTTTCCTTCTGTAACATCTCCTTTCAAAATAAGGTCTGATACAGGGTCCTCAATTAATCGTTGAATAGCTCGTTTTAGTGGTCGAGCCCCCATTGTAAAATCAGAACCTTCCTTAACGAGTAATTGCATCGCCTCAGATGTGATTTCTAATTGAAGCTCACGCTCTTTAAGGCGTTTTGTAACATCACTCATCAAGATAGAGACAATGTGTTTTAAGTCCTCTTCAGTTAATGGCCGGAATACAATCATTTCATCAATACGATTTAAAAACTCAGGTCTGAAATGACGTTTTACAGCATCCATAACAGATTTCTTAGCTTCTTTAAAATCTATACTATTAGATTGATTTGTAGAAGATTCAGATTTTTTAGGAGCTAAGAATCCAAGCTCTGAAGAGTTCTTATGTAAAGCTTTAGCACCTAAGTTACTCGTCATGATGATAACTGTATTTCTAAAATCTACAGTTCTACCTTGACTATCAGTAAGGCGACCATCATCAAGAACTTGTAACAAGATATTAAAGAAATCTGCATGTGCTTTCTCTACTTCATCGAGAAGAATAACACTATATGGTTTACGACGCACCGCATCTGTTAGTTGACCGCCTTCTTCATAGCCCACATAGCCTGGAGGGGCACCAACTAAGCGTGATACAGTATGCTTTTCCATATATTCTGACATATCAAGTCGAATCATAGCAGATTCATCGCCGAACAAGGAGGACGCAAGTGCTCTTGCTAGTTCAGTTTTACCTACCCCTGTGGGACCTAAGAATAAGAATGAACCAATAGGACGTTTCGGATCCTTTAATCCAGCCCTTGCACGGCGCACAGCTTTAGCTACAGCAGTAACAGCATCATCTTGACCTACTACACGTTTATGAAGCTCTTCTTCCAAATGGAGTAAAGTTTGGGATTCTTCGTCTGCTATTTTAGCCACTGGAATTCCCGTCCATTGTGCCACGACTGCTGCTATATCGTCTTCCGTAACTACTAACTTTTGCTCACTTTCTTCTTTTGCTACAGATTTTTTATCATCAATTTCTTTAACTAAAGATTGCTCCTCGTCACGAAGTTTAGCAGCCTTCTCAAAATCTTGTGATGTAACAGCAGCTTCTTTTTCTTTCTTTACTGTATTGAGTCGGTCTTCTAAGGCCTTAACATCTGGTGCTGCAGAAAATACTTTCATGCGGACCTTAGATGCAGCCTCATCAACCACATCGATAGCCTTATCAGGCAAGAAACGATCTGTAATATATCTACTGGATAAGGTAACAGCTGCTTTTAAAGCTTCATCCGTTATTTTAGCCTTATGGAACGCTTCATAGCGATCTCGTAAGCCTTTTAGAATTTCAAGAGCATCCTCTTCGTTAGGTTCTCCTACTTGAACAGGTTGGAAACGACGCTCTAAAGCGGCATCCTTTTCAATATGCTTTTTATATTCATCAAGGGTTGTAGCACCAATAACTTGGAATTCACCGCGTGCCAAAGCTGGTTTCAAGATGTTCGCTGCATCCATGGCCCCTTCAGTGGCACCGGCACCAACTAAAGTATGGATTTCATCAATAAAGATAATCATGTCATCATGTTGTTGTACTTCATCAATCGCTTTTTTTAATCGTTCTTCAAATTCGCCACGGTATTTTGCACCAGCAAGCATAGAACCAATGCTAAGGGAAATAATTCTCTTATTCCGTAAAATCTCCGGTACATTACCAGTAACAATACGCTGAGCCAAACCTTCGGCAATGGCTGTTTTACCTACACCAGGTTCACCAATGAGAACTGGATTATTTTTAGTTCTACGGCTAAGAATTTGAATAACTCGTTGAATTTCTGTATCGCGACCAATAACAGGATCAATTTTACCTTGTTTCGCAGATTCATTTAAATCTGTAGCAAAATCGGTTAAGTCACCTAAATCGCCATTGTTATTCGCTCCTTCTTGTCTACCATCATCACCATTACTACTAGAGCCCAGAATATGACGAATCGCTTCTACTATATCGTCGGTACGAATATTCATAGCCCGTAAAATTCCAACTGCAACACCACCGCCATCGCTGAGTAAACCGAGTAGAATATGCTCAGTACCAACGTAGTTATGATTCATGCGGTTAGCTACTTGAACAGCTAACTCAAGTACATGTTTAACACGTGGCGTCATATATATAGATGTTGCTTTTTTATTACCGCGCCCCACTTGCTCTTCTACAGCTTCAAAAATATCTTCTGTAACTATACCAAGCTCTTCTAAGGCCTTAGCCGCAACACCATTTTTAACCTTTGTCAGCCCGATGAGTACATGTTCAGTGCCTACATAGTCATGTCCCAACTCCAATGCAGCTTCTTGAGCAAAAGAAAGGACACGCTGTGCATCATCTGTAAATCGTTGCATCATACTATCACCTCTTCTATCTATGTAAATTGTAATTGTATCTCTTCAAATATATGTGAACAATGGTGGGAAACACCATTGGAATATCAATTGAGTATTTGTGAAATATATACTATTTTGAAAGTTTTTGACGTATTACTTTAGCTCGATAGCTATCGCGATCGGCCTCTGTCAAATCTTCATTACCTAAATATTTAGTAAGGAAATTAGGTCGAGTTATTGCCACCAACTCATTGAAGGTATCATTCCCCCAAAGTGGTAAGATATCTAAATCTACGCCTAATTGAATATCACTAAGCTTTGTTAATGCTTCTTTACCATTAACACGTCGTGCATATTGTAGAACACCATAGGATCGCCACAGAACGTCTTCTAAACCTTCTTTATCATTATGTAATAAAGATTGACGAGATTTACGCTCTTCCGCAATTATTCCTTCTACAATCTTGCTTAATTGCTCAATCGTTGCTTCTTCACTTATCCCCATCGTACGTTGATTGGAAATTTGGTATATAGCGCCTAAAGCCTCTGAGCCTTCGCCGTACAGACCTCGTACAGAGTATTCTAATTGAATGATGCTGCGAATGAGTCGTGTAATTCGACCAGACATAGTTAATGCAGGCAAATGTAGCATGACAGATGCTCTTAATCCGGTTCCTACATTTGTAGGGCATGCCGTCAAATAGCCAAAGCGTTCATCAAAAGCATAGGGATGCTTTGCCTCGATAGCCTTATCAATTTGCACTGCATGGTCATAGGCCTGTTGCAATTGAAGTCCAGAAGCCATAGATTGGATACGTAAATGATCCTCTTCATTCACCATAATTACAATGGATGCATCATCAGATACGACTAAGTTACGATATGGTAATTTTTCTTCAAGAGCTGGGCTCATTAAGTGTTTCTCTACTAATACAGCCCGCTCACTTTGACTTAACTGCTCTAGACTAATATTGGAATATTGATGTCCGTCTGCATCTTTCAAAGGTTGCAGCAACCCTCTAGAAATTGCATTTACTTTTTCTAAAGCAGATATATCATTACAATTTGTAAATAATAGGCCATCAAAATTCCGTGCCAAACGAATACGACTAGAGATTACAATGTGATCTGTCACATCTGTATCGTGGTGTAACCACTGACTTAAAGGAGAGTCCAATATAGTATCTAACATAAGAACCTCCTACTCTTTATCGCCATCGATGATGGCTTCTAATCCTTTAATTTTATCTCTTAAGATAGCAGCCTCTTCAAAGTTTTCAGCTTGAACTGCTGTATCTAATTGATGACGCAATCGCTTCACTTCATGTTTAGCTTTAAATACATTAGTTTCACGACTAGGTACAGTTCCTTTATATTCAGAACTACCTTGTATACGTTGTAATAAGGGATCTATTTCACTATTAAAAGTCTCATAACATTGCCCACAGCCAAACTTACCTACTCGATTAAATTCGTCATAAGTAATACCACATTGTGGACACCGTTTTGATTGATGAGATTTTAATAAGTTATCTGGATAAATCATGTTTTTAAAAAAATCATTAGTAAAAAAGCTATTATCCCACATATCATTCATAAAAGAACTATAGGGGGATAATTTCCCCTCTTGTTGTAACTTGCTAGCGCAAGTACCACAAAAATGTTGTTCCGTCTTTTGGTTATTGACGATATTAGTCATATGAATGGTAGCTTCATTCTTATGGCAATGATCACATATCATTGATCATCACTCCTTCCGTAGTGTATCCACCATTGTTGCATAGAGCTGACGAATTGCATCATTACGATGTTCAATATCGGTATTCTCGATCAATGTAGCAAAAGAATTATGCATCAATTGAGCTTCACGACGAGTAATTTTTTCAGCTTGCAATAATTGAAACAATGATTGGTCTACATCTTTAATATCAATTAATGGATCCACTGTATTTTGACCTTCATAAATACGATAGGTTGTTACAGCTGGTAGAGAACCGGGATTTTCTGGATTTAATTTAGTAATTCGAATATATCCACCTAATCCACGTCTTGATTCCACATCAAAACCGCGTTCATTAGAAAATCGTGTGCTTAGTACATAGCTAATTTGCGATGGTGCGCAATCTAATTCATCGGCTAATTCATTACGTTTTAAGATTAATTTCTCTTGTTCTTCACGCATACGATCCAATATAAACTTTTCTATTTTATCAGCTATCATACTCATAAAAAACACCCCTTTAAAATATATTTACTATAGTTTTTGACTATTTGTTCTTTAATACAACTCTATTATATTCGACTATTTGACCTTAGTCAATACAAAAGTCAAACTTCATTGTATTCACATTTGACCTATTATGTACTTTTACATAATTTAAATTTAGTACAAGCTTGATTAAACATGAGTTTTTCTATATATTGTTAATAAGTCAAATCACTCTAAACGATTTTGACTTTTCCTTTACTTTTTAATCCATTCTCCTATGATTGGACTTAATATTAATTTCTAGGTATAATAAATAAGATATATTTTTCTGAAAGAAGGTGTTGTTATGGCAGAAGCATTAGGACAAGAACTGTTAATTGATTTATATTCCTGCGATGAAGATGCAATCTCATCCGCTACAGCTGTAC
>JAWERH010000042.1:0-7123 GCA_032482215.1 Veillonella sp.
GCAGGTATTGTATCACCATTAGTTGGTATAGGTGGGGATCATACGGGTATACCAATGGGGATTACAATGCTAGTATGTGCAGTGCTTTCCTTATTGTGCCTATATGGTTTAGTTGAGAAAGAGTAATCTCTTTTAAGCATTTGTGTGAGCCTTACAATGGGGCCCCGCTACAATAGAATAAATTTAAGTATAAAAACAGCGTTACCTTCTTCTTGCTCAGTACGTCACTTCGTTCCGTAAAATCGCTTCGAAAAAGGTAACGCTATTTTTATTAACTTTTGCTATGAAGATGTCCCATTGTAAGGCTTTAAAACTATATCAAAATAGATTACTTCTTATTCCCTACAAACACCATAAGCACAATAAAAGAAAGCTACTGTCCAACTGATTGTAGGGAAAAAAGAGATGTGCCATAGCCACATCTCCTCCTTCTCCCACTGCACTAGTTATATTTTCAATGGGACATCTTCATAGCCGAGTGTATATAGAAAAGAATACAGCCCTCTCTGCAGCGATTTTACGGAGCGTAGTGACGTACTGAGCCAAGAGAGGGCTGTATTTTTTCTATACTAGTGATATGTAGTTGTAACGGGGCCCCATTGAAAATATAACGGAGCACTCCTTTATTCAAACATGGTCGATAGTAGTAGTTTCAATCTATTTGCTTGGTTTACTGCACTGGAGCCTGGATCGTAGTCGATGGCAGCAATGCGCACGTCTGGGTAGGCAGCGGATAGTGTTTTTACCATGCCTTTACCTGTTACGTGGTTTGGTAAGCAACCGAATGGTTGCAAGCATACGATTTGTTTGGCCCCTTTTTCAATGAGGTCGATCATATCGCCTGTTAGGAACCAGCCTTCACCGCATTGATTACCAAGACCGATGAATTGAGCTGCTTCTTTTGCTACTTCTGTCATGCGTTGTAGAGGATCAAAGTTTTTAGACGCCGCTACGGCTTTAGCATATGGCAAGCGGTAAAGTTCAAGGGCTTCACGTGCTAGTGTACCGAAGAAACCAGATAACCATGTACCATCAAGGTGTTTTGCACGGTATGTGCTATCCATTGCGCAGTACAAGAAGAAGTCTAATAAACCAGATGTAACGACTTCGCCACCTTCTTTTTCAATGAGTTCATTGATATGGTTGTTAGCACTTGGGATTTCCCCTACGACGCCAACGCGAGGTTTTTGTACATCTTTATTGACCGGCAAGTTATCAAAGTCATGAATGATTTCTTTGATGTACTTATTATACTGACGAAGGCTGGCAGATGTAATATTTTCACGTAATTTTTTAATCCAGTAATCACATAATGCATCTGTAGAGCCCGGGTTAGTTTCGTAAGGACGTGTAGCCAATACGCATTGCATGAGGGCATCACCGTAAACAACGGCTTGAATCATACGATGCAAGAAACCTTTTGTCAATTTGAAGCCTGGTTGACGTTCCATATCGCTTGCATTAAGAGATAGGATTGGCACTTGTTTCATACCAGCGTCAATCAATGCTTTACGCAAATAGCCAATATAGTTTGTAGCACGGCAACCACCACCTGTTTGAGAGATGATAACAGCTGTTTTATCGATATCGTATTTACCAGATAATAGTGCAGACATGAGCTGACCAACAACGATAATCGCTGGGTAACATGCATCATTATTGATATATTTCAAGCCCACTTCAATATCTTCACGCGTTGGTGCTGGCAACATTTCAAAGTTATAGCCTTCATTTTTGAGGACTGGATCTAAGAGGCTAAAATGCAATGGTGACATTTGTGGCACCAAGATTTTATAGGTCTTACGCATTTCCTCTGTGAATACGACGCGATTATAATCGTAGGTTGGCAATTGCTCTTCCACCACTTCTGGTGCTTCTGGGTTATGATGACGACGCAAGCTACGTTCCATTACAGATTGCAATGAACGCAAACGAATCGTTACAGCCCCAAGGTTTGTACCTTCGTCAATTTTGAGTAAGGTATGAATTTTATGGTTTGCTGAAAGTATATCTTTTACTTGATCCGCTACGATAGAATCGAGACCGCAACCAAAGGAGTTGAGCTCAACAATTTGGAAGCCTTCTGTTCTACTTACAAATTCAGCAGCGCGGTATAGACGGCTATGGTAGGACCATTGGTCTACAACACGTAAATGCTTAATTTCATTGCCTAGTGGAGCAACACCATCTTCTGTAAGAACAGCCATACCAAGAGAAGTAATAAGCTCTGGAATACCGTGGTTAATACCGGAGTCCAAATGATATGGACGACCAGCTAATACGATAGTAGGAATTTGTTCTGCTACGAGGCGAGATACTGTTTTCTTTGTCGTTTCACGGTAAGAAGCCTTACAATTTTCTTGTTCTTCCCACGCTTTTTCAACAGCGTTAGCAATATCTTTCTTCTTGAGATTCAAGAAGTCCAATGCTTTCACAAGAGCAGGAACAAGAGATTTCTTATCAGCTAATGGCAAGAATGGTGCGTGGAATGGAGTATCCCCTAGAACCTCCTGCATGTTGTTTTTGATAAGTTCTGGATAGGAAATAACCATTGGACAATGGTAATTATTGTCGCGGCTAAATTCCTTAGGGCCATGTTGAATACAAGGGTACCAAACAAAGTCTACTTGTGCATTTGCAAGGTCACGAATATGACCATGTACCGCTTTTGCTGGGTAGCAAGCTGTATCGGATGGAATCGTATCAATAGCCTTGTTATATTGTTCCTTTGTAGTGTAATCGGAAAGGATTACTTCATAACCAAGTGTATTAAAGAATGTAAACCAGAATGGGAAATCCTCATACATGTTGAGGACGCGAGGAATACCTACGCGCATTTTACCTTCGAACTCTGGAATATTTTTCTTCAAATAATAGTCGAAGTAACGACGCAATTTAACGTCTACTAAGTTAGGAACTGCTTTGCGTTCCTCTTGAATCATACCGCCCGCACCGCGATCACAACGGTTACCCGTTACGTAGGTACGACCATCAGAGAAAGCATTGATGGTAAGCATACAGTTATTGGAGCAAAGTCCACAATTGCGCATTGTCGTAGATACTTGTAAGGAGTTAAGACCATTACTATCGAGCAAAGTACTTTTTTCCTTTTGTAACTCTTCTGCCGTTTCAGCTGCAAGAAGGGCCATACCATAAGCACCCATCAAGCCAGATACGTCAGGACGAATTACTTCTACGCCCATCAATTTCTCGAAGGCACGCAATACGGATTCATTGTAGAATGTACCGCCTTGTACAACGATATGATCACCCAATTCTTTAGGGTCTTTCACCTTAAGAACCTTATAAAGGGCATTTTTAATAACAGAGTAAGCAAGACCTGCCGCGATATCTTGTACCGTAGCACCTTCTTTTTGAGCCTGCTTAACCTTAGAGTTCATAAATACAGTACAACGAGAACCCAAGTCGATTGGCAAGGATGCCAATAAACCTTCCTTCGCGAATTGATCGATTGGAATGCGTAGACCGGATGCGAATGTATCGATGAAGGAGCCGCAACCAGAGGAGCACGCTTCATTCAATACGATATCTTCGATATAGCCATCGCGAACCTTACAGCATTTCATATCTTGACCGCCGATGTCCAAGATAAAGGATACATCAGGGCAGAAGTAACGAGCTGCACGATAGTGAGCCATTGTTTCTACTTCGCCAATATCGATGCCAAGGGCGCGTTTAAGGAATGCTTCACCGTAACCAGTTACACCAGAATGCGCAATATACGCGCCTTTTGGTAACAGTTCATAAATCTTCTCGATCATTTCACGAGATTTTTCTAATGGTTTACCATGGTTAGGACCATAGTGAGAGAATATGATTTCCTTATTACTGTTGATGAGAACTACCTTAAGAGTGGTAGAACCAGCATCAATACCAAGGTAACAAGGACCTTGCGCATCTTCAATATTCGCCTTTGGCGTTACTGCCTTAGCGTGACGAGCGCGGAATTCTTCTAATTCTTGTTCATTTTTAAATAGAGGTTCTACACGATCTGTAGCCTCCATAGGGATACCGATGAGGGCACCAATTTCCTTTGTTAATTGACCAACCGTAATCTCACGACAGTCTTCTTTCATCAAAGCCGCCCCTAAAGCGATGAATAATTCACCGTTTTCAGGGATAATGCGATGCGCTTCATCTAGTTCTAAGGTGTCGCAGAAACATTGACGAAGTTCGGACAAGAATGTTAACGGCCCCCCAAGGAATGCTACATTACCTTCGATTTTATGACCGCATGCAAGGCCCGCAATTGTTTGGTTTACAATAGCTTGGAATACGGATTTTGCAATATTTTCATGAGATGCGCCTTGGTTTAACAAAGCTTGTACATCTGTTTTAGCAAATACGCCACAGCGTGCTGCAATTGGATAAATCGTATCAGCATTCATGGCCAATTGGTTAAGACCAGATGCATCAGTTTGCAATAAAGTCGCCATTTGGTCGATGAAAGCACCTGTACCACCTGCACAAGAACCATTCATACGGTGTTCTGCCGTTTGACCTAAATAGGTTACCTTCGCATCTTCACCACCAAGTTCGATGATAACATCAGTTTCTGGATACAACGCTTTTACAGCACGTGTTTCAGCAATAACCTCTTGCACGAATGGAATGCGTACCTTTTCAGCCATCGCCATACCACCAGAACCGGTAATACATACATGAACTTGATCATTTTCATGGCCCACTTGAGCCTCTTGGAGCAAGGTATATACGGTGTCCAAAATGTTTGCATAATGGCGTATGTACTTTTTATACAAATAATTATCGTGTTCGTCTAATAGTACAACTTTAACCGTTGTAGAGCCCACGTCAATACCCATGCGTAGCATGTGTTGCATAAATACCTCTCTTTTCAAAAAACGTATGACCACACAAGATCATACTCATATTGTGAAAGTAGTACATTGAGCATGAATCTAAAATATAATGCACCAAACATCTAATTAAACTTAGATAAGGATAAGCTTTCACAAAAACATCTAATTTTTTAAATATCCTATACATATTATACAACAAATGTAGATAAAATCTATGTTTTTCTATATTCCAATGAGTTATATGGAATATGACTAAACTTGAATAACACCTCTACATTGAGATAGGATGTAAAATTAATTATATCATTCTAAGGTGAAAAAAGGTGTACCTAATAGCACATAACTTAAGCAATAAATAGGTAAATATTATTTCTATTTCTATTTCTATTTCTATTAACAAGAATAAGGGAATACAAAAAGAGGCTTCCATGAAATCATTAAAGCCTCTTGTATTTGTATTGTTTATTATATACTTTTGAGTTTTATTATTCACTCTATATAGGTTACAAAATCTTTTTATATAATCCGATAAGATCATCATGGTTAGCTGGGTATGGATTAAATCTATAACACATATCCTCTAGTGCTCTATCTGCCATGAGGTTAAGTTTTGGTTCAGATGTAGCCTTATCTACACCAAATTCAGTCAGTGTCATTGGACATTCTAAAGTTCGTTGTAGTTTTACAATCGCCTCTAGTAATGCACCTATTTTATCTCCATCGGATGCTTTATGCGATGCAAAGCCCAACTTAGCAGATAGATGGGCATATTTCTTGGCCACCTCTTGGTTACGAGAGCAGTTAAATCCAATCACATAAAGCAAAAGCATACTGTTAGCTAGTCCATGAGGTACATGAAATTGCCCACCCAACTGATGTGCCATGGCATGAACGAGACCCACGCCGGCCTTGTTAAAGGAAAGTCCTGCAAGGCATGATGCTTCGTGCATTGACATGCGATCTCGGTCTGTGGCTGTTGGCTTATAACATTTTGGTAGGTATTCAAAGACAAGCTCTATCGCTTGTTGTGCCAATGCGTCAGTAAAATTATTTGCCGCCGTTGCTACATAGGCTTCAAGCGCATGAACAAGAACATCCATACCGCTAAAAGCAGTAACATTTGGAGGCGATGTTTTTACAAATAATGGCGTTAATAATGCTTCATCTGGTGATACCGCATCATCCATAAGAGGATATTTAATTTGTGTTTCGCTATCTGTAAGAACAGCAAAAGAGGTCACTTCTGATCCAGTTCCACTAGTAGTAGGAACAGCAATAAAGGATTTGATATCCATATGCTTTAACTTACGACCAAAGTAAGCAATGCCCTTACTCATATCGATACAGGAGCCCCCACCTATGGCAATGATTACAGTTGGTTTAATGCCTTCCATAAACTCAATACCCTTTACTACATGCGTAATCGGTGGATCAGGTACCACATCAGTGTAGATGGTTACCTTATTTTTACTGTCCATTAACCCCATCACATACGTAAGGCTTGGAGAATCTTTTAAAAATGGATCGCATATGATAAGGATAGATTCATTAGAAAATACTGTAAGACGATTTAACGAATCTGGCCCTGCATAAATCTGGGTTGGAAAAGTCCATTTATTCATATGCTCACCACCTATCGAATATTAAATCCTGTTGTTAAGCAACATCTACGACGTCGTGCAAAGCAACGAGCCGATGTAGTAGATTCCCCAGTAGGTGTAGCAATTGTAAAGGTTGTCGTACCCTCACCACTAAATCCAAGCCCTGCATAGGACGGACCATTCTTAACAAAAATGGAAGTTTTCATTTTACGAGCCATCCGGTTGAGGCGTTCCATATTCAAGGAATGCATTGTGGCCGTATGATGTAAGCCTGCTTCTAACATCAAGCATACATCAAGACCTTCGTCAAAGCTATCTACTGTAACAACAGGTAAAATAGGCATTAACATCTCAATTACTGCAAAGGGATGATTTTTTGGAGCCCGCATGATAATTAACCGTGGATCACCATTGTACGGAATATGTGCTGCATCAAGAATAACGCTTGCATTTTTACCGACAAATTTTTTATTTGGTGTCCCATTTGGCAACACTGTTAAATCGACTAGGCGTTGAATATCCTGTTGATTTTCAAGGAGAATACAACCTGCTTTTACCATTTCTTGAACTAGCTGTGGCTCAATTTGACGCATGGCTACAACGCTCTTTTCAGCGATACATAGAATATTATTATCTAGACTAGCGCCGAGAACAATATCTTGAGCGGCCTTTTTAATATCT
>JAWERH010000043.1:0-12682 GCA_032482215.1 Veillonella sp.
TATGAAAAACTATATTAAATAAATTCGAAAGACTACATCGAAAAATATTGACATCTCTTCATCTTTCTTTTATGATTAGTACAGTTATTAACGCATTCTCAATTAAGTGTATCTAGGAGTAGTGAGAACATGAAAGATTTTTTGAACGATTTTAAAGCTTTTGCATTCAAAGGTAACATGATGGACCTTGCTATTGGTATGATTATTGGGGCTGCTTTCACAGCGTTGGTTAACTCCGTTGTAAGCAACTTGTTCATGCCTATTATCAGCTTGTTCACAGGCGGTATTGATTTCAGTAACTTGTACTTGCCATTAAATGCTGCATCTAAAGATGCATTTATGTCTGGTGCTGATATTAATACAGCTCGTGCAGTTGGTTCTGTATTGCCATACGGTACATTTATTACTGATTTGATTCAATTCTTAATCTTGGCGTTCGTTGTATTCTTGATGGTTCGCGCATTAGCTAAAATGATGAAAAACGCGAAAGAAGAAGAAGCTGCTGAAGCACCTACAACTAAAGAATGTCCATTCTGTAAAACAGAAATTCACATTGATGCAGTTAAATGTCCTAACTGTACAGCAGATTTGAAATAATTCAAATTTAAAGCTACATAAAGGGAGTAAGGCCTAGGCCTTACTCCTTTTTGTTGTATTACGCCAGCTTTCTAGTATAAAATATAAGTATATAGTAGAAATATATAATATTAACTTTAACGCGAAATTCTTGTGCGTGTATTATAAGACGCTTTTGGAGGACTTATACATATGGAAAAAAAACCTCTAGTTGTTGTAAACGGTTTAGTCCGTAAAGATGCAATTGCTTATTTAAAAGAGCACGTAGATGTGCGCCAATGGACTGAAAAGACTGTAATGCCTCGTGAGACCTTAAAGGAATGGCTCGTTGATGCGGATGGTTTGTGGTGTGTTCGCCCTTTAGATGTAGACGGTGATCTTGTAAAAAATGCACCTAATTTAAAGGTTATTGCTCAAGCAGCTGTGGGTTATGATAATGTAAAAATTGATGAATTAACGGCAGCAGGTATTCCTTATGGCAATACGCCAGGTGTTCTTAATGAAACCGTAGCAGAGCTTGCTTTTACATTGATTGCCACTGCTAGTCGTCGTATTCTGGAAAATGCTAATTTCGTAAAAGAAGGACGTTGGGCTCAAAGACCATCTAATATTAAAGGTTTTGATTTGAGTCGCCGTACCCTTGGTATTATTGGGATGGGGGCTATTGGTGTATCTATTTCTCGTCGTGCCCGTGCATTCGGTATGACTGTGGTATACCATAATCGTAATCAGCGTATTGATGACAAGATTCATAAAACTACGTATATGGAATTAGATGACTTGTTAGCTACTAGTGATGTAGTTTGTGTGATGGCTCCACTAACAGATGAAACATATCACATGTGTGATGAAGCATTCTTCAAAAAAATGAAGAATACTGCATTGTTTGTTAATGTTGGCCGTGGACCTATCGTTGATACAGATGCTTTGATTAATGCCCTAAAAACAGGTGAAATCGATTACGCAGCACTTGACGTAACTGATCCAGAGCCATTGCCAGCAGATCATCCATTATTGGATGTTGAGAACTGTCTTATCGTACCACATATTGGTTCTTATACTGATCGTACGCGTTATGATATGTCTATTTTGACGGCTGACAATATTATTGCTGGCGTTCATAAGAAACCATTAAAGACCTGTGTTAATGAAGAAGTTAACTATAAGAAACCAGAAATGGATGTAGAGTCTGCCTTAGAAGAGCTTAAAAAAGCTGGTATAGACTTAGCTGATTTCGACTAATATCACAAGACCTCAAAAGATATGCGGTATTATGCAAAATATGGTAAAATAAAAGAATATTTATCCTATGGAGGTTAGAACGTTGGAACATAAAGATATTGAAAAAACTGTAGCTCCTGAAGAAGTTGTGTCTGTTAACTTTATCGAAGCTATCATCAACAAAGATAACGAAACTGGCAAATACGGTGGTCGTGTGTTAACTCGCTTCCCGCCAGAACCAAATGGTTACTTACATATTGGTCATGCTAAATCTATTTGTCTTAACTTTGGTATTGGCAAACAGTACAATGGCTTAACAAATCTTCGTTTTGATGATACGAATCCTGCAAAAGAAGATGTTGAATACGTAAACTCCATCATGGAAGATGTAAAATGGCTCGGCTTTGATTGGGCTGATAAACCACGTTATGCATCTGACTATTTTGGTCAAATGTACGAATATGCTAAGAAATTAATTACTCTTGGCAAAGCGTATGTAGATGATCAAACGGCTGATGAAATTAAACAAACCCGTGGCGATTTCTCTACACCTGGTGTTAATAGCCCATACCGCGATCGTAGTGTAGAAGAAAACTTGAAACTCTTCGAAGAAATGAAAGATGGTAAATACGCTGATGGTGAAAAGGTATTGCGTGCAAAAATCGACATGGCTCATCCTAATATCGTTATGCGTGACCCTGTTATTTATCGTATTGTAAATACAGAACATCATAACACAGGCAATGAGTGGAAGATTTACCCTATGTATGACTTTGCTCATCCTATTGAAGATGCTATCGAACGTATTACACACTCTATCTGTACTTTAGAGTTTGAAGTTCATCGTCCATTGTATGATTGGGTACTTGAGGATTGGGATGATACTGAAATTCCGCAACAAATTGAGTTTGCTCGTTTAAATGTAACTAAAATGGTTATGTCCAAACGTAAATTGCGTGCACTTGTGGAAGCTGGTCTCGTAGCTGGCTGGGATGATCCTCGTATGCCTACTATTTCTGGCTTGCGTCGTCGTGGTTACACGCCAGAAGCAATTCGTGATTTCTGCGATCGCATTGGCGTCGCTAAAGCTGATAGCGTTGTTGATATTGCTTTGCTTGAGTTCTGTATCCGTGAAGATTTGAAACTCAAAGCTACCCGCCCTATGGTAGTTATTGATCCTGTGAAAGTTGTTATTACGAACTATCCAGAAGGTCAAACTGAACTTTGCACAGTTGAAAATAATCCAGAAAATGAAGAGTTGGGTAACCGTGAAGTTGTATTCGGTCGTGAAGTCTACATTGAACGCAATGACTTTATGGAAGAGCCAGTTAAGAAATTCTTCCGCTTGGCACCAGGTAAAGAAGTACGCTTAAAAGGTGCATACTTCATTACATGTACTGATGTTATTAAAGATGAAAATGGCAATATTACAGAAATACACTGTACGTATGATCCAGAAACTAAGAGCGGCAGCGGTTGCACTCGTAAGGTAAAAGGGACATTGCACTGGGTTGAAGCATCTACTGCAGTAGATATTGAATCTCGCTTATATGATTATTTACTTAAAGAAGATTCCGATGGTAAAGACTTCTTGGGCGATTTCAACCATGACTCTTTACAAGTATTCCATAGTAAAGGGGAAGCATGTCTTGCTAATACTGTACCAGGAGACCATTTCCAATTCTTGCGCCAAGGTTACTTTGTAACTGATAAAGATAGCACACCAAATCATATCGTAATGAACCGTATTGTTGGTTTACGCGATAGCTGGGCTAAGGCACAAAAAAAATAATTTAGTCAGGCATATACGTTGCTAAGATAATGATAAAGAACCGCTCCACTAAGGGCGGTTCTTTACTACTGTGTTGTTACTATAATGTTGAGCGTTTGTGACATTAACATTTCATTAGAGGAGACATATGAAAAAATTAGTATTACTTGCCACGGCGGCAGCTGTATTAGTATCTGTACCAACAATTGGCTCTGCAGCAAATATTAAGTCTATTTTGAATAGAAGCCAAACGGTAACATACCAAGGTGTTAAATTGCCTGAAGGTGTTGCTATGTATCAGAACAATCCTAAAGCGCTATTTGCTGGAGATGCTAAAAAAGATGTGAAGTCTGTTCTTGTTGAAGCAGGTGCAACTTCTGCAGATGTATATACATTAAATATTAAAAACGAAAATGAAATGCATTATGCAGTGTATGGTAATATAGTATTAGGAAAGCAATTATCTGGTCGCATGAGTGAAACTAAGCATGTCAATGCAGATCCATCTTCACTAGGTGCACTTGCTTCTGCTATTAATAAGGGGGATAGTCCAATCCTTGGTACTTTCACAGTTGTAACGCCATTAGCTAAACAAGGTAATGTATACGAAGGAATATTAAAATATAAAAGTGTAGCTAATAATAATTCTTATAATGAAGTTTTACATATTAGCCTTTTTGATGATAAGTATACTGGTCCGAATGCACGTTTTATAGCTATAAATGAAGCTAATGATGCTGCGATATTCCCTAAAGTTAAGACTTTGCTAACCGTAAAAAAATAAATAATTATTGAAAATATATATCAATTATTCTTGACAATTTTTCTCATTAAGAGTACTATGAGCATATAGGAATTATTCTCATTAGAGAGGGTTCTAATGATGTGCAACAGGCAGGTACTATTATGATGAATTCAATTGACCATATCATTGGATATCATTGTGCACCGGCAATTCGAGGTATTAAGCTTTCGAATTTGGTTTCTATTCCACGGGACATGAATGAACAAATCCAATTTGTATTGACAGAATATAATAAAGAGTTCAATGAAAAAGGATTGTTCTTCTTTGAATTATGTCGCTGTAAAGCGCGTAGACTGTTATTGGTATTCCGCGAGAAGCAATTACGAGACTATGTACGGCAACCTGCAGTGATGACATTTTTGAAAGCCTACGGTTATCATGATCGCATGAGCATTATGGAGATGCTTGAGCATTTAAGATACCGTATGGAAGCGAGTGTTGATTTTCCACATGAAATTGGCGTATTTCTAGGTTATCCATTAAAAGATGTGAAATGCTTCATTTCTCTTCGTGGCAATGGATATCATATGTGTGGAGAGTGGAAAGTATACCATGATGTGGTAAACGCACAGCGCTCTTTCTTATGTTACAAAGCATGTCGTGATTTTTGTCAAACTCAATTGATGTTGGGAAAAACATTTAGTTCATTGGTCGCAAGAACGGCCTAGGAGGTACAAGATGATTGGTGTAATTTTTTGGTCCGGGAAGGTATTAAGGCTGCAGGTCAAGAAGTTGAAGTAAAATCTGTTTCTGAAGTATCCGTAGATGACGCAGCAGCTTACGAAAAACTAGCTCTTGGCTGCGCTGACATGGGTGCAGAACAATTAGAAGAAGGCGAATTTGAACCATTCTATACAGAATTAGAAGCTAAATTGGGTGGTAAAAAAGTAGCAATCTTTGGCTCCTATGGTTGGGGTGGTACTTGGTTAGAAGACTGGGGCACTCGTATTAAAGATGCTGGTGGCGAATTAGTAGCTGATGGCGTAGCACTTTTAGGTGAACCTGATGATGATGGTAAAGCTCAATGCCAAGAATTGGGTAAAACATTAGCAAACGCATAGTTTACTCTTACCCATTAACATAAATCCTAACAGATAACAGTATATAAAGGCTGTAATAACGATATGTCGTTATTACAGCCTTTTTTGTATGCAATAAGGAGATTGTATACACTTACTATGTATATAGACGTAACTTTTTGGTAGTTATGAATATAGGAGTATTTATAAAAAATATATATGCATAATGACATAGCAGATTGAATTAATACATATAAAAATATAGATATACATTGATTTTTATAGAGTTTGAATAGATTTAATTATATAGATGTGATAGCACAAATGTCATTAAAAATTTTTATAACAGCCGGTTTATATGATGGAAATCACAGGGAGTGTATATGTTTGTAACAATGGATGTATGTATCTGTATGTTTATAAATAACTTTAATGCATAATAGCGTTGCATTTTTGTATACATAGACCTATAATTTAAGTAAGGAACCTAACAAAAAATTAGGTTGATACAAAAATAGTTAGAATTATTCTCATAATGATAACTATGTAAGCGGACTGAAGTTATTTAGACCATAAAGTTAACCGATACCGATGAGAGGGAGGTTATCTCAATGAGTACATTGGAACGGCTAAAAGTAATAGCCCATGGATTGGCCATACAATTCGGACCATCTTGTGAAGTACTAATACATGACTTACAAGGAGATCTCGATACATCACTTGTATATATAGAAAATGGTACGATAACAAATCGTCATGTTGGTGATGGTCCATCACATGTGGTTTTAGATGTACTCAACTATGATGATGGTAGTGAAGGTAGATTTGGGTATCTAACAAAAACTAAGGATGGACGAATATTAAAATCTTCTACCATGTATATCCGTGATGATAATGGCAATATTGCATACCTATTAGGAATTAATCAGGATATTACAGAGTTTGTTATGATGCATCGATCACTTGAAAGTCTTATAGGGATAGGTCAAGCTGAGACTGGCACTGTTGAAAAAATTACTACAAGTGTATCGGAACTATTAGATGATTTACTACTAGAAGCAGAACGGTTAGTTGGCAAACCTGGCCCACTCATGAATAAAGTAGAGCGACTAAAAGCTATTAGCTACTTAAATGAAAAAGGGGCTTTTCTTATCTCTAAATCTTCAGAAAAGATTGCGGAGTATTTCAATATTTCTAAGTTTACTCTTTATAGTGATTTAAATACTGTAAAGGAAGAATCCTAGGAGGCAAATATGGACCGAATTCAGTGGAAACGTAATACGATGGCACCATCTAGTGACAAGTTTTTGTCCGTTATGGATGTTAGAGAAATTAAGAAAGCTAAAGCGTTTCATGAAAGTTTTCCACAGTATAGTGTAACTCCACTAGTATCGCTAGAAAAATTAGCAGATTATATCGGTGTTAATTCTCTCTTTGTAAAAGATGAATCTTACCGCTTTGGCTTAAATGCGTTTAAGGTATTAGGCGGCTCTTATGCAATGGCAAAATATGTAGCTCAACAAACTGGTAAAAATGTTGAAGATGTACCATATGATGTATTAACTTCTCCACAATTAAAAGAAGAATTCGGACAAGCTACATTCTTTACAGCTACTGATGGTAACCACGGACGTGGCGTAGCCTGGGCTGCTAATAAATTAGGTCAAAAAGCAGTAGTATTCATGCCTAAAGGCTCTACAGAATATCGTAGAAAACAAATTGAAAATGAAGGTGCTACCGTAACAATCGAAGAATTCAACTACGATGAATGTGTACGGTTAGCAACTAAAAAATCTAAAGAAGTTCCAAATGGTGTTGTAGTTCAAGATACAGCATGGGAAGGTTACGAAGAAATTCCAAACTGGATCATGCAAGGCTATGGCACAATGGCTATGGAAACGGCAAATCAGTTAGAATCTGAAAACTGTAAGGCACCAACTCATGTATTTGTACAAGCTGGTGTAGGTTCCCTAGCAGGTGCTGTAGTAGGCTATTTCACTAATTTATACAGCAATGCAACTAAGAAACCTAAATTAGTGGTTGTAGAAGCTGAAGCAGCAGCTTGCTTATATAAAGGGGCTGTAGCTGATGATGGTAATCCTCGTATCGTTGAGGGTGATTTAGAAACAATCATGGCTGGACTTGCATGTGGTGAACCAAATACAGTTTCTTGGGATATTTTGAGAAACCATGCGGATGTATTCGTATCTGCTCCTGATTGGGTAGCAAGACTTGGTATGCGCGTTGGTGGTGCACCGATTAAAGGTGATACACCAATCACTACAGGTGAATCTGGTGCGGTTCCACTAGGTCTTGTAATGGCACTTATGACAATGCCAGAATATGAAGACTTACGCAAGGAATTAGAATTAGATGCGTCTTCAAAGGTGCTCTGCTTCTCCACTGAAGGTGATACAGACCCTGAAAGATATAAAAACATTATGTGGTATGGTGAAGATCGTTAGGAGGCATTAATTATGGATTTACAAGCAATTAAACAAGCAGCAGCAACTTATGGACCAGCGATGACCAAGTTCTTACGTGAAATCGTAGCATTCCCTGGTGAAAGTGCAGAAGAAAAAGAACATGTTCAACGCATTGAAAAAGAAATGAAAGATCTTGGCTTCGATGAAGTTGAAGTAGACCCAATGGGTAACATTCTTGGTTACATGGGTACTGGTAAAACTCTTATTGCCTTCGACGCTCATATCGATACAGTAGGTATTGGCAACCGCGATAACTGGAATTTCGATCCTTATGAAGGTTTTGAAGATGAAACACAAATCGGTGGTCGTGGTGTATCCGACCAATTAGGTGGTATCGTATCCGCTGTATACGGCGCTAAAATCATGAAAGACTTAGGTCTTTTAAGTGATAAATATCGCGTACTTGTTGTAGGTACAGTACAAGAAGAAGACTGCGATGGTCTTTGCTGGGAATACATGATTAAAGAACGTAATATTCGTCCTGAATTCGTAGTATCCACTGAACCTACTGACGGCGGTATCTACCGTGGTCAACGTGGCCGTATGGAAATCCGCGTAGATGTACAAGGTGTATCTTGCCACGGCTCTGCTCCTGAACGTGGTGACAACGCTATCTACAAAATGGCAGACATTCTTCAAGACATCCGTGACTTGAATGCTAACTCTGCTGATGAAAGCACAGCAATTAAAGGTCTTGTAAAAATGCTTGACCCTAAATTCAACCCTGACCACTACGAAGAAGCTCGCTTCTTAGGTCGCGGTACTGTAACTACTTCCCAAATCTTCTACACTTCTCCAAGCCGTTGTGCAGTAGCTGACTCTTGCGCCGTTTCCTTGGACCGTCGTATGACAGCTGGCGAAACATGGCAATCCTGCTTGGCAGAAATCGAAGCTTTACCACATGTTAAAGAATATGGTGCAAAAGTATCCATGTATGAATATGCTCGTCCATCCTGGACTGGTTTAACATATCCAATCGAATGTTACTTCCCAACTTGGGTAATCCCTAAAGATCATAAAGTAACAGAAGCTTTGGAAGAAGCATACACTAGCTTGTATGGTAATGAACGTATCGGCGCTGAAGATACAGTTGAAATGCGTAAAGCTCGCCCATTGACTGATAAATGGACATTCTCCACAAATGGTGTTTCCATCATGGGCCGTAATGGTATCCCTTGCATCGGCTTCGGTCCTGGCGCAGAAGCACAAGCACATGCTCCTAACGAAATTACATGGAAACAAGACCTTGTAACATGTGCGGCTGTATATGCATTATTGCCATCCGTATACTGTAAAGACTAATATCACATAAATTGGATTAGATCTCTTTAAAACGGAAATCACTAGAACATAGTTCATAACTACAAATTTAATACGGTACCTCACCATTTGATGAGGTATCGTATAAAGTTAGATCCTAAGTAGCCCTTTAGGGAATTGAAAGAGAGGACTTATAGATGACAGACTTCAATAAAAGTATTGAAACTTTAAAAGACTTAGACGTTAGCAAAATGTACGGCGAAGATTTCTTCCTTACATGGGAAAAATCTGAAGATGAATTAAAAGGTGTTTGGGCAGTAGCAGATGCATTACGAGCTCTTAGAGAACGCAATATCTCCACTAAAGTATTCGACAGTGGCCTTGGTATTTCTTTATTCCGCGATAATTCTACAAGAACTCGTTTCTCCTTCGCTTCTGCGTGTAACTTGTTAGGTCTTGAAGTTCAAGATTTGGATGAAGGTAAATCCCAAATTGCTCACGGTGAAACAGTTCGTGAAACAGCGAATATGATCTCCTTCATGGCTGACGTTATCGGTATCCGTGATGATATGTACATCGGTAAAGGTAATGCTTACATGCATCAAGTATCTGATGCAGTTAAAGAAGGTCATGAAGATGGCGTATTAGAACAACGTCCTACACTTGTAAACTTACAATGTGATATCGACCATCCAACACAAATTATGGCTGATGCGGCTCATATCATCAAAGAATTCGGTGGTGTAGAAAATCTTAAAGGCAAAAAAATTGCTATGACTTGGGCTTACTCTCCATCTTATGGTAAACCTTTATCCGTACCTCAAGGTGCTATTGGTTTATTCACTCGTTTAGGTATGGAAGTTGTATTAGCACATCCTGAAGGCTATGAAGTAATGCCAGAAGTTGAAGAAATTGCTAAGAAACAAGCTGAAGAAAGCGGCGGTTCCTTCCGTAGAACTAACGACATGAAGGATGCTTTCAAAGATGCAGACATCGTATATCCTAAGAGCTGGGCTCCATTTGGTGCGATGGAAAAACGTACGAAATTGTATGGCGAAAACGACCATGAAGGTATTAAAGCATTAGAAAAAGTTCTTCTTGAAGAAAATGGTAAACATAAAGATTGGGCATGTACTGAAGAGATGATGAGTCTCACTAAAGACGGTAAAGCTCTTTACTTACATTGCTTACCAGCAGATATTACAGGTGTAAGTTGTGAAGAAGGCGAAGTAGACGCAACAGTATTCGATCGCTATCGCGTACCTCTTTATAAAGAAGCAAGCTACAAACCATATGTTATTGCAGCTATGATCTTCTTAAGCAAATTTAAGAATCCTGTAGAAACCTTAAAAGAATTAGAACGGAAGGGAACTGACCGAGTTCAACCGTAAAGTAAACTTTAGGGGCCATCCGTGTTGATGGCCCCTTTTTATTCTTAATAGTTTGTTATGAGGCATAACATGAAAAAAAGAGTTGTAGTAGCGTTAGGTGGGAATGCATTAGGTAATTCCCTTCCGGAACAAAAAATTGCAGTAAAAAGTACAGCTAAAACGATTATTGATTTAGTAGAAGCTGATTGTGATGTGGTAGTAACTCATGGCAATGGCCCTCAAATTGGTATGATCAACAATGCGATGGCTGCATTGACACGAGAAGTAGAAGGACAACCTAATACACCATTGTCCGTATGTGTGGCCATGAGCCAAGCATATATCGGGTATGACTTACAAAATGCCCTTCACGAAGAGTTGTTGAATCGTGGTATTGAACATCTACCAACTATGACAATGGTTACGCAAGTATTAGTTGACAAAAATGACCCTGGATTCCAAAATCCAACAAAACCAATCGGTCACTTTATGACTAAAGAAGAAGCTGAATACGCAGAAAAAAATTACTCCAGCACCTCAGGAAATTATCGAAATTGAAGCTATTAAAGGCTTAGTAGGTAAACAACTAATCGTTGCTTGTGGTGGTGGCGGTATCCCTGTAACTAGAGAAGGTAATGAACTTCATGGTGCAGCAGCCGTTATTGATAAAGACTGGACTAGTAGCCTATTAGCACAAGAAATTGATGCAGATGTACTTGTTATATTAACCGCTGTTGAAAAGGTTGCCATTAATTTTGGTAAAGAAAATGAAAAATGGCTAGATGAAATAACCGTAGCAGATGCGAAAAAATATGCAGCAGCAGGCGAATTTGCAGAAGGCTCTATGAAACCTAAGGTAGAAGCAGCTATTGCTTTTGCGGAATCTAAAAAAGGCCGTGTTTCCATTATCACATTATTAGAAAAATCTAAGGATGGTATAGCAGGAAAAACAGGTACGCGTATCGTATTATAATAATATATAGATTTATAAGTATGCATCCAACGTTTCGTTGGGGAGGTGCCCTATGATTATATTAGGAAAAGGTACTGTAATTACGCGCGATACTGATAGACCTATCATTTATGATGGTGCTGTTGTTATTGACGGAACTCAAATTATTGATATTGGTACATATGATGAATTATGTAAACAATATAAAGATGCAGAAATTATTGATGCTCATGGCGGTTTGATTATGCCAGGCTTTATCAATGCACATCATCATATTTACTCTGCTCTTGCACGCGGCTTATCGTTACCAGGTCCAGCACCGACTAACTTCGGTGAAATCTTGGAAAGACTTTGGTTCTACTTAGATAATAAATTGACAGCTCCAGATGTGAAGGCTAGCGCATTGCTTACATACTTAGGCTGTATCGAAAACGGCGTCACTACCATCTTCGATCATCATGCAAGCTATGGGGAAACCGCTAATAGTTTATCTGTTATTGCTGATGTAGCTAAACAGTTCGGCGTTCGTTCTTGTTTATGCTATGAAGTATCTGACCGCAACGGCGTAGATCAAATGAAAGCTGCTGTTGCAGAAAACGTACGCTTTGGTAAAGAAGCAAAACAAGATCCATCTAGACTTGCTGCTATGATGGGCTTGCATGCATCCTTTACTTTAAGTTCTGAGACTTTAGATTATGTGAAAGCTCAAAATGAAGATAAATTAGGTTATCATGTTCATGTTGCAGAAGGCCCTGAAGATGTGGCAGATAGTAAAGAAAAATATGGCATGACACCTGTTAGACGACTTGTTGAAGCTGGAATTTTAGGTCCTAAGAGCATCGCTGGTCACTGCGTACACGTAACAGACCAAGATGTAGAATTATTGAAAGAATCTCAAGCTAAGGTTGTACACAACCCAGAAAGTAACATGGGTAATGCATTAGGCACAACAGATATCTTGAAACTATTAGGTGCAGGTATCACAGTTGGTCTAGGTACAGATGGTTACACAAATGACATGCTCGAATCTTACAAAGTAGCAAACTGCCTTGTAAAACATGAGCAACATAAACCATATGTAGGCTGGGGTGAAGTTCCTCATATGCTATTTGAAAACAACCGCAAAATGGCGAATGAATTCTTCGATACTACAGTTGGCATCCTTAAAAAAGGTGCCGCAGCTGACGTAATCGTTCTTGATTACGCAGCACCAACGCCACTT
>JAWERH010000044.1:0-10901 GCA_032482215.1 Veillonella sp.
ATACAATACATTATACGCATTAGGCTATTTATTATCAAGCCTATCTTATTTTTCAAGACCATTATTCTTAATTATTTGATTCCAATGTTCAAATCTTGCAATATTATAATCCATATCCATATATTTAATATTAAAAGATGTAATAGATTTAAGATCGTTATAAAACTCCATCTCATCAGTACTCGTATCCCAGAATAACATCATATTTTCATATATAGGTATACCATAATATTGTTCAGCTTTTAAAAATTCAAATGGTAAATTCATGTTAGGCTTCGCATAGTTAAGAGGACTAACAGTAAGCAAATAGGTATCTCCTACCTTACCATTCATGTATAAATCTCTAGAAATTAAAGAGTCTGATATTACTTTATCTTTTCGAATACCATGTTTACTAACATTCTTATTTTGAACAGAAATCGAGTCTGTATTCACTATTTTGCTAGCAGATAAATCAGGACTTAAGATATATTTCGCGCTCCCATTAGAAGCTATAATTTTACCATCTATATAGTCTAGTGAAGCGGAGAATTTATCGAATTCATATCCAATAACATTAGAGCTTAAAGATGTATCATTAATCTTAAAAATTAATAGTGGATACAAATTCATATTTGAAATTGCAGCATTAGAACGTGCAAGCAGATATAATTCATCATTAACGATAAGAGAGTCGAAAATATAGCAGTTATATTCTGTCATAATAGGCAATACATTAACAACATAGGATTCAGAGTAATTGCTTGCATTTATAACTGTCACGGTTGCATTAGGATTACGATTAAAATCAACTGTAATATTTTTCTCTAGAATTATCCCTTGTTTCGACAAAATACGTGTCTCATTTCTCGTACCACTAAAGTGCAAAGCACACAAAACAAGAATAAGGAAAACAATAAAACTTACAATATAATGTTTCTTTATCCACCGTAACATAGAATCACCCTCTCTCTTACTTATAGTATAGCTAAATCTATCAACTAGTAAAAGAAAAGGCTTCAACCATTTCTTGGCGAAATATTTTCGTCGATAGTTGGTTGAAGCCTTTATTTATATTCTATTAGTTACTGAAGTCTGTATCTACAATAGCAAATTGTACATAATCAGGACATCGTTTTTGCATTTCTGCTTTAATTTTTTCTAATGTACCATGTGGATCTTCTTCGTCAAAGTCAAAGATAATATCGTAGTAGATAACTTTCTTCTCTTCGTGTACGTAAAAGGCATGTACTTGTACAACATGTGTATATAAGCTTACAACTTGGTCAAGATTCAGCATACACGCCAACGGTCATATTAATGCCAAATTTTTTATAAAGATGAACAGCAATACCTTTTGTCAAAGGATGGATATCAGCCATAGTCATCGTATCTGGTACGGAAACATGGACGGAACCAAATGTTTCTCCTGGACCATAGCTATTCAAAACCAAGTCATATACACCACCTACATTTGGATGTTGTGCGATAGTTTCTTTAATATCGCGGATTAAGTTATCATCTGCACGAACACCAAGCAAGTGATTATACATTTCTTTTAAAATGTCATAAGCAGCTTTCAAAATCAAAACAGAGATCACTGCACCAACATAACCTTGAATATCAAAGTTAAAGAAGAATACTAAGCCTGCAGATACTAATGTGGCAAAGGTAATTACTGCATCAAAGAGCGCATCTATACCAGACGCTACAAGCGCATCAGATTTGTATTTTTCACCTTGAGCCTTGATATAGCGGCCCATCACAACTTTCACCACAATCGCAACGGCGATGATAACGAGGCTTGGAATATCAAAGGTAGATACCTCAGGGTGAAGAATTTTATCAATAGATTCTTTAAGAGATCCGATACCTGCACCAAGGATGATGAAGGCAATTGCCATGGTAGTCATATATTCTATGCGACCATGTCCAAAAGGATGCTCCTTATCGGCCCCTTTAGCGGCTAATTTTGTACCAACGATGGTCAATACAGAGGACAATACATCCGTTAAGTTGTTCACCGCATCAAGGATGATAGCGATGGAGTTAGACGCAAGGCCTACAATCATTTTAAAGATAACGAGAACGACGTTACCTATAATACCTTTTATACTGGCAAGCGTAATTCCCCGATTACGTGCTGCACTATTTTCTTGCAAAATCATACTACACCTCTTACATTCATTTCACTAAGCTACAAATCGAAGCCTATCGATTTATCTATGTTCTTATTATAGCTTATCGATTATCATTTGTCATTATATTTTTTGAAAAATTTTTATAAAATCATTGTAATTACTGAATTATCAATAATTCTCAATTCTCAATTAGAATATTTGATGTATTATGACTTCACAATATATAGGACAGATTTATTGTTAACAATAATATAATCAGATCAAATTACGCGGTAACCGTAATGCGTTCCCCTGTGCGCATATGTGTAAATACTACCTTCTGAGCCCGCAATTGGAAAGGCTGTCCTGTCGGTTGTGCACCGTATAATGTATCCCCTACAAGAGGGTGACCTATATGGCTGAAAGCTACACGAATTTGATGTGTTTTCCCTGTGTACAAACGAACTAAAACCTCAGTATATCCACATTTTGATGAGTTATGCACAGATTTGTCCACATTTACACCATGTTTATCCACATTTTGTAATTCTATATCCACATTTTCTTGAGCTATATCCACAGATTTTACCAACTTATGCACAGAGTTATCCACAGGCTGTGAAGAATGTCTACATAGGACGGAAAAATCGGTACGCGTTTCCTTCCCCTTTGGATTGACTTCATAATGAATACCATCAGTACTACGATCCATAGGTAATACTAAAGAGTCTTCATCAGCTTCTACAATACCTTCAACAGTGGCCATATACCACTTCTCAAAGGTATTATCATCCATTTGCTGTTGATACAGACTTTGGGCTAAACCGCTTTTAGCAATTACGATACATCCCGTTGTATCTCTATCTAAACGGTTTAAGAAACGCACCTTACGCTTAATGCCATTTTCTTTGAAGTAGTAAGCTACCCCATTGGCAAGGGATACTTGATCTTTAGAGTTTACTGTCACACCTACTGGCTTATCCACAATGAGGAGATCATCATCTTCATATAAGATATGTAGATCCATTTCAATTGGTTCGTAATCGATTTTTTCCTTAGCCATAGCAATCCAAATCTCATCACCTTCGGAGATAACATCCTTTGGCATCGCCTTATGGCCATTGATATGGATTAGTTTTTCCTCAAATAGCTTGACTAAGGACTTGCGAGGATATTTAGTATCTAGTACCGCACCAAGTGTAATATCTTGTTTCTCGCTATGTGCAGCCTCTATATCTGCAGCTGTTACGGTCCACAAAATATCATCGGGACGGTGTGTTTTTCTCGCCATTAGTATCTCCTTTCTACGAGCTCATTGTCTCGTGGCATATAGTTCAGTAGCGAGCTTGGTTGAACCGCTCGGCCACGTATATTCGTTTGTTCAAAGGTAATAGTCAGCTCTTGCTTAGGGCGCGTTATGGCCACATAGAACAAGCGCTTTTCTTCGTCTTCACGTCCTTCTGCAATGGCAAACGGGCTTGGGAAGGCACCTTCGTTGAGGCCGGCTAGGAATACATGGTCAAACTCGCTCCCCTTTGCTTGGTGGATGGTAATGATAGGAATCCGATCTTCATTTCGTACCTGTTGAGCGGGCTCACCTGCGGTAAGGGCCGCCATCTGCAAGATTTGATTTAATCGAGCTAAACCAGCCGGCCCTTCATAGGCTGCATCTAGTTTTTCCATGATGCGATATAGATCCCGTATATGCTCTACCTTTGCCGCTTCCCCATGGGATTTATAGTACTCTAGAACCCCCATTTGATTCATAATGTACGCCAATAACTTCGTTGGCAATTCCGTATAGGCCTTTCTACGTAACGTTGCCATTTGGGACGCAATATTGGTGAAAGCAGCCTTATACTTATTGATTGCCACCATACGACCAGTCGTTGTAGGCACGATATTTTCTTTTACTGCATAAATTAAAAGTTGTGCAGTGGCCAAGATATCGTCCATCGCATTGTGCGTAGGCTCATGATTGATAGGAAACTCTGATGCTAAGAAGCCCAGTTTATGATTTGGCAAATTAGGATAGAAGCGACGATAGATGTCGAGTGTATCATAGATAGCCTTGAACTCTGGATTACCTAAATTATGGCGTGCCAATTCATTAGTAAAGATAGTCACATCGTAGTTTACATTGTGGCCTACGATAATGGCATTCTTAGAGAATTCCTTAAAGGCTTGTAGCACTATGGCTGGCTCTTCGCCGTGTTCCTGTAAATACGCATCGGAGAAGCCGTGCACCTCTTCGGATTGTCCCACAGGTACGCCGGGGTTGATAAAGCGTTCAAAGGTCTCTAGGACCTGCCCATTTTCATCGATGCGGATGGCCGCAATTTGAATAATACGATCCTGGGACGTATCGGTACCAGTACTTTCTACGTCATACACCACGACCTCATGATTTTCTAAACCACTGACGAGCTTCGCATAAGGCTCTGCCTCAAAGATAGGCATATCCATAAAGTCCGTCAATTTTAAGCCCACTTGTCGCGTCTCTGGGCTTTCAATGGCTGCAATACGAGCGTCACCGATACCAGCAACATAGCGTTTTATAATGCGCTTAGCGCTGACGGAGTCATTCGGGTTCATAAGCAGTTTAAAGTAGGCCATAACGTCTTTAATTTCTTGACGTCTAAAGAATTTGAACTCGTCAATAATCATAAAGTGACGACGTTCGTCTTCAGGCTTTTCATTGTTAAGGCGTTCAAAGGAGTCGCTCAGCCGTTGTGCTTTTTTATTATCCCGTACTAAAACGCCAATATTGGCATCCTTTGGTAAGGCGCAGATAGCTTCATAAATATATCTCCCCTCAAGATAGCTGTTTTTACAGCCTTTTATGAGAACAGGTTTGCCCTTTCTTTCACTATTGGCGCGAGGCAATTCAGCATAGATAGAGCCTACCAGATCAGGGAACATATTCTGTAATGTTTTGAAAGCCATCGTAAAAAGAGTCCAATTAGAGCGGTAGTTTTCGTAGAAAATAATTTTTAAAGGCTTAAAATCCGCATCAAACTGCTTGAGCAAGCGGAATGGATCAGACCCACGCCATTCGTATATAGTTTGGAAATAATCCCCACATAATAGGACGTGATTACCTTCCCACAGCATTTCTAGAACCTTGTACTCTAGTACGCCTGTGTCTTGCATTTCATCTACAGAGATATAACTATAACGGCTACGCCAACGCTCCCGAACTACAGGGTCTTGAAATAGGCGATGAACACCACAGATAAGGTCCGTAAAATCTAGACCATGTACGGAGGCTAAGCTTTCATCATATGCGGCAATCCATTCGTGACCATGGTTCAAGAAGTCATGGAGTTCACTGTAGAGCACATTGCCAAAGCTAGAAAACTGCTGCTCAATTGCGGCACGTTGTTCCTTCTGCAAGCGTTCTATAGTTCGTTTGTAATCGCCTACGAGGTCATCAGAATAAAAGCCATATAAGGAACGATATTCTTTTACCATGCCGATGATGTTGGCAAAGGACATTTCTCGCAACTTACCTGGACGATACGGTTCAGACAATTCCTTGCAATCCTCTTCGTCAAAGATGGTTACATCCGTATACAAGGTTTCATTGCGCTTCCCCTCTTGTTGGAGTACGAAAAAGCAAAAGCTGTGGAATGTACTAACCTCCACAGCCTTTGCAGGACTGCCTACGAGCGATTGAATGCGGTCTTTCATCTCATTTGCCGCCTTGTTCGTAAAGGTCATGCACAAGATATTCTCCGCCTTCGCATAGCCGCCCTCGATGAGGTGAGCCACTCGATAAGCAAGTGTATTCGTTTTTCCCGTCCCAGCGGACGCTAACAAGAGGATATTCTGTTCAACTTCATCAATAACGCGTTGTTGTTCACGATTGATAAGCATGAGGTCCTCCTATTTTAAAAAGCCGTACCATCCGGCTGCAATGAGCATTGGAATAGGGCCTAGAATTGCTGTTAAAGCCCATACGCCCAAACCAATATCCATAGGAATATTGAGGATATGAACGCATACTAAATACGTTAAAATACCAGTTACTGCATTCATAGCTACTCGTTTAATGGTGAAAAATGCTACTTTGAAAGCAATGTAGGCTACAGCAACGGATACAACCGCCGATATAATCGGTGATGCTAATAAAGCTCCCATATTATCCTTTCATTTCTTGGCGGTTCACTACAGCACCGCCTAATGTTAATTCATCGGCATATTCGATATCGCCACCCACAGGCACACCACGGGCAATACGCGTTACCTTAATGCCACTTGGGCTTAACAAGCGCGCCAAATACAGAGCGGTCGCTTCCCCTTCTACATCCGGGTCTGTAGCGAGGATAACCTCTTGAACGACACCATCGCGAAGGCGAGCAATCAATTCTTTTACGCGAATATCGTCAGCACCGATGCCCTCCATAGGGGACAAGGCGCCTTCCAATACGTGATATAAGCCCTTATAGTCACCACTGCGCTCGATAGCAATAACATCGCGAGATGTTTCAACGACCATAATCGTCGTTTGATCGCGATTAGGATTACTACAGAATTCACAAGGATCTTGAGCTGATAAGTTAAAGCAAATAGAACAGTGACGCGTAGCCCCCTTCGCTTCTACGATGGTTTCCACGAGACGGTCTACCTCTTCCTTCGGCATTTCTACCAAATGATAGGCCAAGCGTCTAGCCGACTTGGAGCCGATACCCGGCAAGCGGCGCAGCTGCTCTACGAGCCGTTCTAAAGCGTTTGTCATTTAGAATAAACCTGTTGGCAAGTTAAGACCACCAGTGACTTTGCCCATTTCTTGAGCCAAGAGGTCGTCTACTTTTTTGCTAGCTTCGTTTACAGCAGCCATTACTAAATCTTCTAACATTTCTACGTCTTCAGGATCAACTGCAGTTGGGTTCAATTTCAAAGACTCGATAATTTTTTCACCGTTCATTACAACTGTTACAGCACCGCCACCAACGGAAGCCTCTACTGTACGAGTTTTTAATTCTTCTTGCATTTTCTTCATATCTGCTTGCATTTTTTGAACTTTTTTCATCATGCCAGCCATATTGCCCATACCTTTACCAAACATTGTATGCTCATAACTCTAACATGCGACATAGATTTTAACATATGTGTCACCTACGGCCTTAGGACCAATAGGTATACTCAAAAATTTATTCTTCGATGACCTCGACAATAATGTCATGGTCTTCAGATAATTTCTCTAATGTTTCTGCCAAGAGAGGATTGTTTCGCTCCTCTTCTGTCATATGCTCTGGATCCCATGCGTATTCACGAGCTACCGTCACGCTATCGATGGGCGCTACTTCAATAGGTGCTTGTGAAAGCATAGCATGATCATCACTTTGATAAGGGGTTCCCTGTTGTTCGCCCCCATTAGACTTTGGGACAGCTTCTACCTCAATATGCGCACCGCTATCCATAGGGCGTTCTAAGACCTCCCCATCATCGCTAATAACAGTAACACTATCTAACGGATGTGGTGGCATATCATCTAAGGATGATACATAGGATTCCTCCATATCATCTACAGGCACATCATCAAAGGAATGAACAGGAATATCATCACCTTCAATAGAACCTGCTAGCGACTCGATAGGGATCTCTCCATCTGGAACCTGAGTAGACGGACTACCATCAAAGGATGTAATCGGCACATCTCCGCCAGATGTTTGACCTTCTGCTGAAGCAACTGTTGTACCTGTATTCACACTACTGCTAGCAGCATTGGCACCGCCCGTCTTCTTCGCTAAGAAGGCCAAAGCTGCCGCCTTTGCCGCATCTACTGCTGCAGAATCAGGTTTGCTAGCTTGTTTTTCAGTAGTTGAACCTCCAGCCTGTGCAGCAGGTTGTTGAGCTTGTGACGCGTTACTACCTTGAGCGCTATTAGCCGCTGCTGAACTATTTCCCACTAATGCATTGTTAGTGCCTTGTGGTGCCGATGGATTTGTTAAATCCATTTGCGTCGGTTGACCTCCAGAGGTCTTCTGTACATCAACCATTGGTTCTGCTGGACGTTGCGGTGCTTTTACTTGGTGCTGCGTCGTACTGCCAGAGGCCTTTTTATAGTCTTTGTAAACTTGTGTGAGAGCATCAACAATTTCTACATGTACTGGATAGCCTAGCGTATAGGTGAAAGCATCTGCCGCTTCTGCCAAGTTTACTTCGTTGGTCATTACATTGAGGTGCAATGTATTTTTAAAGGCCATAACAGCCTTGCTTTGATCTACGTATACAAGCTGACCTTGGCCGATGACGGTAGAGGTCATATTGCGATTGCTATCCTTCAAGTATTTAATGACATTGGACTGTACATTGCGATACTCTTGAGCCGACAAGATTTGATCACTAATGATAGCCTGCGTACTAATACCTTTTTTACCACGACCTTTGGCTTGATTTCTAGCAGGTCGTTCTGGTGCACTGCTTGTACTTGGTGGCGCCATACCAACACCGCCCATTGGAGGCGGAGCCATACCTACTCCATTCATAGGAGGCGGTGTACTACCTGGTGCACCCATAGGTGGAGGTGTCATGCCTACACTCGCAGGCGGTGGTGTCATCCCTACGCCACTTGGGGGCGGCACAGTACCAACAGCACTATTTTGAGTACTATTCATGGAAGCATTCTGTACAGCAGCAGTATCTACAGGAACAAAGCTATTGGCATAACCACCTGGCGGTCCAAAGGAATTAGCACCATAAGCAGGTGCAGTTGCGACAGCTGGGCCTCGTTGTTCTAATTGAGCCATGCGGTTCAATAAGTCGTTTCGTTCAGATCGTTCTGAAGACTCTAATGCATACACACGGTCTTCTAAGCTTTCATCAACAGAGCCTAATTTAGCACAAAGCACCAAAAGGCCCATTTCGATAATAGTTCGTGGATTATCCACTTGTTTTGCATCATTCATGATGGATTGCGCACTGCGCACATACTGGTTAAGCTCATTAAAATCGATGCTTTCAGCTTGAGCTAAAAACTCGGCCTTAAAGGCATCATACACCTTGAGCTCATCCGCATCAGGTGCGACCTTACCAACTAATAAGGCCCGCACGTGCTGAATGAGGGCTTCCATAATCTGCGTTGCATCACGACCTTCTGCTAAGGCATCGTGGATATAGGACAACAATTTAGGACCATCCCCGTTGCGCAACGCATCAAGGAAATGAATAATCCATTCCTTGCTAACAAGACCGATCAGTTCTTCTACTACTTGCGGCGTAATAGTACCTGTTGCCATACCGGCACATTGATCTAAGATACTCAACGCATCGCGCAAACCGCCGTCTGCATGGACAGCGATGAGCTGTGCCGCTGCAGGATCTAAGCCAAAGCCTTCCTTTTCCGCTACATAGGATAAACGCTGGGCGATATCATCAGACGTAATCCGTCTAAAGGTGTACCGCTGACAACGAGATACGATAGTAACAGGCAATTTTTCAATTTCTGTAGTAGCGAAGATAAACATAACGTGAGCCGGTGGCTCTTCGATAGTTTTTAAAAGCGCATTCCACGCCTCAGTTGTGAGCATATGTGCTTCGTCGATGATGAACACCTTTTTACGGCCTTCAACCGGCATGAATTTGACGCTTTCACGAAGGGCACGCACCTCATCGATACCACGATTGGATGCAGCGTCGATTTCAAGAACATCCATAGACTGACCGCTCAAAATCGATTTACAAGCACTACACTCGTTACAAGGATGATCCGTTGGCCCATGCTCGCAGTTGATAGCACGTGCGAAAATCTTAGCCATACTCGTCTTACCAGTCCCTCGTGGACCAGCAAACAAATACGCATGAGCTACCTTATCCTCACGGATAGCACGCATCAACGTATCAGACACCTGATGCTGACCAACCACATCGGTAAATGTCTGCGGACGGTACTTACGATATAACGCAATATATGCCATTAGAACACCCCCTTTTTCCGAAAATTACAATACTTTATTATACCATATTCAGAAAATTCTGACTTCCTTAATAAAGTTCTTTCCCCAATACGAAAGTAATATATTTACTTATAAATAATGCTGATATTTCCTAGTCAAAACTCCATCATATGGTTCATAATACAACATCGTATAGTCCAGAATCGAATATCATGCATTCTAAATTAGACATAAAAAAAGCGGCCCCACAGGCCGCCTTGCAATATTCGATCACGACAGCTCCCGGGTTCCCCGTGGCACATGAAGGTTACCGCTTAGTGCTGCTACCTCTCAGTCCTGACACGATTCACAGGCCCCCATTGCACAGGCCCGAGAACTGCAAATATTATACATGAAAATGCCTCTATAGTCAAAGCTATAGAGGCATTTCATATGTCTTATCTAAAGGATATTAAGTTAGATTAGAAATTATTTTGCATATTTTTCTTTGAATGCAGCTAATTGTGCTTCTTCCAAGGATAAACCTTGTTCTTTATAGCGTTCAATAGCAGCGTGCATTTCTTCGTATGCTACAGGTACAACTTTTGTAAATCTGTTTACAAAGTTATTCCAGTTTTCAAGGATGTGACGGCCTTTAGCGGAATTAGTGTGCAATACATGTTGTTCTACTAATTCTTTAATGCGTTTAAGGTCATCATTATTAGCAGGACGTAATTCTACGAGGCCTGTATTTACATAGCGTTCGTCGCAATCGAGGATGTATGCATAGCCACCGGACATACCTGCTGCGAAGTTACGACCAATTTTACCGAGTACAAGAACTTCGCCACCAGTCATGTATTCACAACCATGGTCGCCTAAGCCTTCCACAACAGCAGTGATACCACTGTTACGAACAGCG
>JAWERH010000045.1:0-14725 GCA_032482215.1 Veillonella sp.
CATTATTACAACGTCTAATAATCTCATCGATTCGTTCTTCTCGTTTTGATTTAAAATACTCAATAAAATCTCTTAATTCTTTATTAGTTTCATCAAAACGATAGCCCAAAATATGAATCGATTTATCTTTATAATCAGCACTAAACTCACAACCATTAATAATTTTAATGGTTTTCTCTGGATCTAATTGTTCCTGAGCGGTACGCAATGCTTTAATACCATCGATTTCATCATGATCAGTCAAAGCCATCATAGATAGATTACAATCTAATGCATGACGTAATAATTCCTCTGGACTTTTAACTCCATCAGAATAGATAGAGTGCATGTGAAAATCTACAAGCATAGAGCACCTCCCATTACAAATATCCTATCTTTTAATTATGACCGATTTAGTCTATTAATTCAAGTTTAGAAAGAAAAATTGCGACCCTAATGAGTATTCACTAGAATCGCAATTTAATTATAAATCTTGAAGCAATTCAGTAACCTTAGTTGCTACAGAATCAATGGCACATGTAATGGCCTCTCCAGACTTACGAATTTGAATTTCTACTTCATTATTTTCAAGTGTATTTTTACTTACTGTAATACGAAGTGGATAACCAATTAAATCAGCATCCTTAAATTTTACACCAGCTCGATCTTTACGGTCATCAAGTAACACATCTACACCTGCATTTTGTAATGCACTATAAATGGTTTGACTTGTTGACATCAACGCTTCATCTTTAGCATTAATAGGTACGATAACAGCTTCAAATGGTGCAATAGAACGAGGCCAAATAATACCATTTTCATCATGATATTGCTCAATAGCTGCAGCTAATGTACGAGATACACCAATGCCATAACAGCCCATAATCATTGGATTAGGACGACCATTTTGGTCTAAGAATGTAGCTTGTAATGCTTCAGAATATTTTGTGCCTAATTTAAATACTTGACCAACCTCAATACCTTTGGCATGTTCTAATGCACCACCACAAGTTGGGCAAACATCGTCATCTGTAATTAAACGAATTGGTGCAACAATAATATCTTCTACATTAAAGTCACGTTTAGGGTTGATATTAACATAGTGCGCATCTTTTTTATTGGCACCGCCACAAACATTGTAAGATTCCATAACAGATTCATCCACAACAATAGCAAACTCCTCTGTTTGTTTTAATCCTACTGGACTGATGAAGCCAGCTGTTAAGCCAACTTTTTCTAATTCTTCAGGTGTAGCCATTTCAGGTTCTACAGAACCCAAAACTGCATGTTGTACTGCCACTTCATTGACTTCATGATCACCACGAACAATTGCTAATACCACTTTACCATCAATGGAGAATACTACAGCTTTGATAGTTTTATGTAGTGGTAAGTTCAACATTTCCGCCACAGCTTCAATAGTACTAGCATTAGGAGTATCTACAATGGATAACTCTTGCAGTGCTTCTTCTTCCTGTTTCATAATACCAGGTTTACCAATTTCAATATTTGCAGCATAGTCACATTTGGTGCAATATACAATATCAGCTTCACCAGCTTCAGCAATTGCCATAAATTCATGTGTTCCACTACCACCGATGGCACCACTATCAGCTTCTACGGGACGGAATGTGAGACCACAACGCGTAAAAATACGTGTATATGCATCATACATGGATTTATAAGATTCGTCTAAACCAGCTTCATCTACATCAAAAGAATATGCATCTTTCATAATAAATTCGCGACTACGCATCAAACCATAACGTGGACGACGTTCATCACGGAATTTACTTTGGATTTGATATAAATTTACTGGTAATTGACGATATGAGTTAATCTCATTTTTTACAAGAGTTGTAATCATCTCTTCATGAGTTGGCCCCAAGCAGAATTCATTATCATGACGATCATTAATACGCATCATTTCTGCGCCATATGCGTTCCAACGGCCAGACTCTTTCCAAATTTCTGCAGGTTGTAAGATAGGCATCATGATTTCTTGAGCACTAGCACGATCCATTTCTTCACGTACAATGGCTTCAATTTTTTTGATACTTCTCCACCCCAATGGCAAAAAACTATATAAACCATTTGCAGTTTTGCGCATAAAACCTGCGCGAAGCATAAGCTGTTGGCTAACTACATCAGCGTCAGATGGAACCTCACGCAATGTAGGTGCATATAATTTAGTGGCTAACATAAAGACTCCTCATTTAAGCTTTCTAAATATTGATCAATTTCTCTAAATAATGTATCTACTAATTCAGCTTCTGGTACAGTCTTGATAACTTCACCTTTTCGGAAAACAATACCTTGACCATTACCACCAGCAATACCAAAATCAGCTTCACGAGCCTCACCGGGCCCATTTACAACACATCCCATAACAGCAACTTTAATCGGTGCTTTAATAGATGCTAAGCGCTCCTCTACAATTCTCGCCATGTCAAACAGATTGACTTGGCATCGGCCACATGTAGGGCAGGAAATCATTGTAGCACCAAAGTTACGTAATCCCAAGTTACTTAAAATACTTCGGCCTACTTCTATTTCATGTATTGGGTCACCCGTTAAAGATACCCGTAATGTATCACCAATGCCGTCTAATAATAAAGCACCAATGCCCATAGCAGACTTAATGGTACCTTGCTTTATCGTCCCTGCCTCAGTAACACCTAAATGTAAAGGATAAGGAATCTTATCGGATAACTTACGATAGGCTTCTACCATTAAAGGAACTTCCGTTGCTTTAATGGATAATTTCATTTGGCGATAGTCGAGCTTTTCGAGAATTCGCACATGTTCTAATGCAGTCTCTACCATGCCATCTGCTGTAGGATGACCCCCATGAGCATCGAGGATATGCTTAGGTAAAGAACCAGCATTGACACCTATACGAATTGGAATTTGTTTAGGCTTAGCTTTTTCAATAACAGCTAATACCTTATCTTCGCCCCCAATATTTCCTGGGTTAATACGCAATCCATCAACATTATTCTCAATAGCTTCTAAAGCTAATTTATAGTCGAAATGAATATCAGCAATTAAAGGAATATCGATACCAGCACGAACTGCTTTTAAAGCTTTTGCAGATGCCATTGTAGGTACTGCAACACGTACTAATTCACAACCAGCCTCAGCTAAGCGATTTATTTCAGCTATAGCCTTTTCCGTGTGAACCGGATCAGTGGTAATCATAGATTGAATGCTTACCGGTGCATAATCACCTATTTTAACTGTACCTACATAGATACCATTTGTTGGTTTACGTACAATCATTGTAATCTCCCATCTATCTTATAGTAATCGGAATATATCCTGAGTTGTTACATATAAGAATAATGCTACCATCAAAGCAACACCAACCATTTGAATATACATAAGTGCCTTAGCAGGTAACTTACGACCTGTGATAGCTTCAGCCAAAATAATAATTAAATGACCACCATCTAATACAGGTAATGGCAAAAGATTAATAACCCCTAAGTTAATACTTAAAAATGCTGCAAAACTTAATAGTGGCGCAAAGCCAGATTGTGCAATAGTACCAGCCATTTGTGAAATCCCTACAGGGCCAGATAGCTCTGCTGCCTGTGTGCCTCGAATCATATCATATAAGCCACTTAACATAGCAACAATTGTTTGACCTGTGCGAGTAACGGCTAAACTAAAAGATTCTCCAATACTATAAGTTTCTCGAGTATAACTAGGATAAATACCAATTTTAGGACTATCCTGTTCCATTTTTGGAATCACTGTAGTTTCTACAGTTTCCCCTTCTCTATCTACTACAACAGTAACACCATGATTGGCAGTACCTTGTAGGCTAGGACGGATTTCATCCCATGTAGAGATTTTTTTACCATCGATGGTAAGAATTCTATCGTTAGATTGTAAATGTGCCTGTTCAGCAGCGCTACCTGGGATGATATTACCGATAACAGGATCATTTGTATACGTGAGATTACCTACTGTTGCATTGAGACCAAAGAATAAAACTATGGCCAATAAAAAGTTAAATACAGCACCTGCAGAAATAACAATAAATTTCTTCCATGCAGGTTTAGTATAAAATGAGCGCTCATTAAGAGGCTCGTCAGGTGTCATACCTGCAATACGATTAAATCCACCAAGAGGAATGATACGAATCGAGTATAATGTTTCCCCTCTTTGAACCTTGAATATGGCAGGTCCAAAACCAATGGCAAATTCGTCTACTTGCATACCTGACATTTTTGCTGTAATGAAATGGCCTAATTCATGAATAAACACGATTAAACCAAATACAAATATTGTGGCTAATGCCGTTGTCATATATACTCCTATACCATCAATGATGTGGCCTTTTCTCGAGCCCATCTATCGATGGCCAATAAATTGTCTAATGTAAAGTCATCTTCAGGTCCCATAGATTCAAGGACTGATGTGACGACTTTATAAATATCACCAAAGGCGATTTTATCATCTAAAAATGCATAAACTGCAGTTTCATTTGCAGCATTAAACACAGCTGGTTTAAAACCGCTTGATCGTCCTACGTCATAAGCAAGACGAAGAGCCGGGAAATCATCATATCGAGGAGGCAAGAATTCTAATTGTAAAGCCTTTGAAAAATCTAGATGATTCATATGTAAAGTTTCACGTTTAGGATATGTCAAAGCATACTGAATAGGCTCCCTCATATCGGGATTCCCCATTTGTGCTAAGATGGCCCCATCTTTCATCCGTATCATTGAATGAACAATGCTTTGTGGATGTACCACTACGTCAATATGATCAAAATCAAAACCAAATAGCCAATGAGCTTCAATTACTTCTAACCCTTTATTAAATAGAGATGCAGAGTCAATCGTAATCTTGTTACCCATATTCCAAGTTGGATGACGTAGGCAATCAGCAGCTGTGGCAGTTTGAATTTTATCAGAATCCCAAGTGCGTAAAGGACCACCAGAAGCGGTAACAATTAAGGAATCAACATTCTCGCGATTTTGACCTTCTAAACACTGGAATATTGCGCTATGTTCACTATCAATAGGTAGAATTTGTACGCCATACTCCTTAGCCAAAGATGTAATCAATGGTCCACCAGCAACTAATGTTTCCTTATTAGCTAGACCTATAGTCTTACGTTTCTTTATAGCCTCTACAGTAGGTTCAATACCTGCAGCGCCAACAATAGCAGTTACAACCATAGTTGCTTCTTGAATCGTAGCAGCAGCTATGAGTGCTTCCTTACCGCCCACAAGTTTTGTAGGCCCTGTATAGCGTCCTTGTAGTTCTTTAAAAGCACTTTCATCAACTAGACCGGCTACTAATGGCTGATATTCTTTAATTTGTTTTTCTAAGAGGTCAATATTATGATGTGCCACTAAGGCAACCACCTTGAATTGATCTGGATGTTGAGACACTACATCTAGTGTCTGTGTACCGATTGAGCCAGTACTGCCAATAATACTTAGGTATTTCATAAGCTTACCTCTATTAGATTAGAACGAGAATAGTAATATATAAATCAATGTAATAGGTGCCGTAAATAATAAGCTATCAAAGCGATCTAATACACCGCCATGACCTGGTAATAAGGTACCAGAATCTTTCACATTACATAATCGTTTAATCTTTGATTCAAATAAATCGCCTAATGGTGCAAGTATACCGCTAATCATACCAACATGAATGCCCATCCACCATGGAATACCTACGATATACGAAAAGACAGCGCCTGTAATAATACAGCCGATAAATCCACCAATAAAACCTTCAAGTGTTTTATTGGGACTAATGGATGGAACAATTTTTCGTTTACCAAAGGCTCGACCCGCAAAGTATGCAAAGGTATCACTAGCCCATGTTGTAAACAACACTAACCAAAGAGTAATGGTTCCCCAATTATATAATTCAAAGGGCATTGATAAAGACATGTAAATAGAGTCATGACGAATCATGAGCAAAGAAATCATGCCAATACCAACATATAATAAACCAAATACACTAAAAGAAACGTGTACATAACATATAATTGGCTGATAAACTCAATACTACTATAGCAATTGCTAAAATATACTGATGACATGCAAAGGCAATCATCAATAATAAAATACTAATATACCCCCATAAAAAGGACATTCGCACATGTTTAGCTTTACCTAGTAAAACAAACTCACGCCACCCTAATAGAGCTAATAATGTAATAAGAACATCATACACAGATCCGCCTAATGTAATGGCCCCTAAGGCAATAATAAAACCTATAACAGCGGTTATAACACGTGTTTTTAACATTTTTTATTCCTCATCACGTAAGCCACCAAATCGGCGTTCTCGTTTTTGATATGCTGCAACAGCTTCCAATAATGTTTCTTTAGTGAAATCCGGCCAATGTAAATCAGTAAACCAGAATTCAGCATAAGCTAGCTGCCACAATAAAAAGTTACTAATTCTAAAATCACTACTTGGACGAATTAATAAGTCTACATCACTAAACTCCTTCGTGAAAAGTTGGGAGCTAACATAGTCTTCTGTAATATCGTCTGTAGTCGGATAGTTCTTACTATTTCATCACGCCCACCATAGTTTATAGCTAACTGTAAGGTAAGGCCTGTATTATTCTGAGTTAATAATTCTGCATCGCGAATAATCTTTTGAAGCTCATCAGAAAGAGCACTAATATATCCAATAAAGCGAATGCGTACATTATGTTCATGCATATACTTAACATTATTGTTTAAGTATTCTTTTATGAGAGCCATAAGTAAAGAAACTTCCTGTTCAGGACGCTTCCGTAAGAGCTCTAATTCCAATCTCATCTGCAGCAATAACAATCTGCTTTAATACGTCGGCTCCTGCACGATGCCCCATAGATCGTGGCATCCCTCTTCGTTTAGCCCAACGACCATTGCCATCCATAATAATAGCAACGTGTTTTGGTATCGCATTACTATCAATATCAGGCGTATCAGATGGTTTACGGTTAAATAATTTCTTTAGCATAGTCTACCTCGATAGAATTTCCGAAGTCGCTGGCAATCATTGGTCTATACACTAGTATATGTAAACACTCATCAACCTTGGTAATACGTGCTACATAAAGTCCTTTATCGGCAATATCAAAAAAGCGATTAAAGGATCCCCCAATCATTACCTTAAAAGGAATATGGGCAGCCTGCAAACGAGACTTTGCAAGCTGCCATGGCATTCCAATAAGGCTATTAGAATCTAACATTATACTTCTAATACGTCCTTTTCTTTTACTGCTTTTAACTCATCAATCTGCTTAATTTTAGCATCTGTAAGTTTTTGGATTTGATCTAAACCGTCTTTAGCATCATCTTCAGTAATTGTTTTAGCTTTTTCTTCTTTTTTCAATGCATCATTTACATCACGACGAATGTTACGTACTGCAACTTTAGCATCTTCAGCTTTTTTATGAACAACCTTAACGATTTCTTTACGGCGCTCCTCAGTTAATTGAGGAATAGTTAAACGAATTTGAGCACCATCATTACCTGGGTTTAAACCAAGATCGGATTGTAAAATTGCCTTTTCAATGGCACCAATCATAGTTTTATCCCAAGGTGCAATTACAATCATGCGAGGCTCAGGTACAGAGATATTCGCAACTTGGTTAATTGGAGTAGGACTACCATAATAATCAACCATTACTTTATCAAGCAATGCTACACTAGCACGGCCTGTACGAATAGATGCGAATTCATGTTTTAAAGCCTCAATAGACTTATTCATGCGTTCTTCTGCTTGTTGTAACAATTCTTTAATTTCCATTTGAATTATTCTCCTCGAACAATGGTACCAATCTCTTCACCTTTAGCGGCTTTTGTAATGTTACCCGGAATGTCCATGCTAAATACGATAATAGGAATATTATTATCTTTACATAAAGTTGTGGATGTTGCATCCATAACCTTTAATTCTTTTGTAATAATATCATTATATGTTAATTCATCAAATTTAACGGCATTAGGATTCGTTTTAGGATCAGAATCATATACACCGTCAGCAAATTTCTTCGCCATCAGAATTGCATCTGCTTCAATTTCAGCAGCCCGTAATGCAGCAGTCGTATCTGTAGAGAAATATGGTTTACCAAGACCAGCACCGAAGATTACGATACGTTTTTTCTCTAAGTGACGGATGGCACGACGACGAATATAAGGTTCTGCAATTTCTTGCATTTCAATAGCAGTTTGAACGCGAGTATCTACGCCTGCTTGTTCTAATGCATCTTGCAATGCTAAGGAGTTCATTACTGTTGCTAGCATACCCATATAGTCAGCTGTAGCACGATCCATACCTTGGTTACTACCAGCTAACCCTCTCCATAAGTTACCGCCACCAACAACAATTGCGATTTCTAAATTAGTGGATTTTGCTAAAGCAGCAATTTCTTTTGCAAATTCTTCAACAACATCAGGGTTAATACCAAAACCTTGTTCACCCGCTAATGCTTCACCACTCAACTTCAAAACAATACGTCTAAAGTTTCTCTTTGCCATGTGTTTACTCCTCTATTGCAAAATAAGAGAACACTGTACGGTGTTCTCTTATTATTTCTTAATTATTTACCAACAGATGCCATTACTTCAGCTACGAAGTCATCTTGGCGTTTTTCAATGCCTTCGCCCAAACCGTAGCGAACAAAACGACGTACGTTGATGTTTTCACCGATTTTTGCAATATTTTCATACGACCAGCAACCATTTTTTCCAAAACAGCTTCAGGTTTTGGTTTACGGCCAGCTTTTACGTCTTCTTCAGCTTCTACTTTAGCTTGTTCCAACAATACTTGTTTTTCGTGTTCGATTACTTCAGCAGGAACTTCTTCACGGTTCAAGTATGTAGGGTTTACAGCTGCGATTTGCATAGCGATATCGCGTGCCAAGCTTTGGAAATCATCAGTTTTAGCAACGAAGTCAGTTTCGCAGTTAACTTCTACCAATACGCCAATACGACCACCAGCATGGATGTAAGATTGTACTACACCTTCAGCTGCAATACGACCTGCTTTTTTAGCAGCAGCAGCCAAACCTTTTTCACGAAGAAGGTCAACCGCTTTTTCGATATTACCGTCAGTTTCAACCAATGCTTTTTTAGCGTCCATCATACCTGCGCCAGTCATGTCGCGCAATTCTTTTACCAAAGCAGCAGTAATTGCCATTATTTTGTTCCTCCTAGTATTAATTAAGGTAAGGAAATAGTCCTTACCCTAATTATATATGTTATAGATTTATCTTTCAAATGCTAATCAGAAATGATTTAGTAGCTTTGCAGAATTATTCCGCAGCTTCAGCACCGTCCAAGGATTCGCCTTGACGACCTTCAAGAACAGCGTCAGCCATTTTACCAGCCAATAATTTTACAGCACGGATAGCGTCATCATTTGCTGGGATTGGGAATTCAACTTCATCTGGGTCATGGAATACCCAATTTTTTAGCTTCTGCAATAGCGATTTTTTCTTTTTTAGGATCAACTACGAAAAGCGCACCTGGCATTTTAGGCATATCTTTGATACCGCCAAGGTATTTTTCCAATTTTTCCATTTCATGACGAAGACCGATAACTTCTTTTTTAGGCAATACTTCGAAAGTACCATCTTCTGCCATAGCTTCCAATTGTTTTAAACGTTTAATACGAGTTTCAATTGTTTTGAAGTTAGTCAACATACCGCCCAACCAACGTTCGTTAACGAAGAACATGTTAGCGCGGATAGCTTCTTCTTTAATAGCTTCTTGAGCTTGTTTTTTAGTACCTACGAACAAGATTACTTCGCCTTGGGAAGCAACTTCGCGTAAGAAAGAGTAAGCTTCTTCTACTTTTTTAACTGTTTTAGACAAGTCAATGATATAAATACCATTGCGTTCAGTGAAGATGAATTTCGCCATTTTAGGGTTCCATCTTCTAGTCTGATGACCAAAGTGTACACCAGCCTCTAATAATTGTTTCATTGATACCACCCAAAATTAGGCACAGTACCGAAGTCCACCGACGTGCATATTTTTCATACCTGATAATTTTAACAAATAATTATTGTAAAAGCAAGCAAGGAGTGAGGATTTCTTTAAGAATCCATCACTCCTTATTTTAATTTAATGAATTAATTGTCAATAGACTATATTAAAGCTTGTATTCTATATCGCCGATACTAATATAAATATTAATTATTGCGAATAGATTCAATCATATGTGCTCGATCATCAGCGCCAAATACAGCAGATCCTGCTACTAAAACAGTAGCACCTGCTCTTTTAATTGGGACACATGTTATATCATTAATGCCACCATCTACTTCAATAACTGCAGTTGTATTATCTACTTCCTCTAGTAGCATTTTAGCTTGCTTAACTTTTTTAATAGCATTTGGAATAAAAGATTGCCCACCAAAGCCAGGATTTACAGACATAATTAAAATCATGTCTAGATCAGCAGCCACATCCTCTAACAAGGACACTGGTGTACTTGGATTAAGTGCAACCCCTGCTTTCATGCCACATTGTTTAATATGTTGGATTAAACGATGCATATGTGGCACAGTTTCTTGATGAAATGTAAAATACTCTACACCAATCTTTGCAAATTCTTCTACATAGTCACCAGGATTTGTAACCATTAAGTGAACATCAAATGGTAATTGTGTATAAGGACGGATGGCTTTCACGATAGGTGCACCAAATGTTAGGTTTGGTACAAAATGACCATCCATAATATCAATATGCAATAAATCAGCTCCAGCTAATTCAATAGATTTTATTTCTTCGCTTAATGTTGCAAAATTTGCAGAGAGCATAGATGGTGCAATTTTAATCATTTTAAAACCTCTTTCGTTGACTTTCTATGTCATTACGTATAGACATATATGCATCATATCGTCCTTGATGAATATGGCCTGCATCTAAAGCATCTTTTATGCCACAAATAGGTTCATGTTCATGATAACAAGGATTAAATTTACATGTATCAACATAATTACTAAATTCAGGGAATAACGTAGGTAACCGTTCTAATGAAACATCGTTAAACTCAATCGCACTAAATCCAGGTGTATCCATAATAAAAGAATCTGAATCCAAACTATATAAAGAAGCATGACGGGTGGTATGTTTACCGCGCTTTATTTTGTCACTAACCTCACCCGTTTGGAATGCAAACTTAGGATCAACAGCATTTAATAGACTACTTTTACCAACACCAGAAGGGCCTGCAAAGGCAGTTACCTTATGTTCTAACACATGACGTAACTCATCAATACCTGTCATATTATATGTAGATGTCATCAATACTTCATAGCCGATAGATTTATAAAGCTTTACCATGGCTTCTGTATCTGGATCCATCAAATCACATTTGTTAATACATAATACAATCGGGATATCTGCATGTTCAATCATGACAAGCATTTTATTTAGTAAAAGCTCATTAATATCTGGTTCATGAGCAGCTACAACCAATACAACTTGATCAATATTAGCTACCGCAGGTCTAACCATGGAATTATGACGATCGAGGATGGACTCAACGAATCCATCCTCAGAAATCGTAACACGATCACCGACAAGTAAACTATAGCGACCTTTCTTTAATCTACCTCGAACTTTACATTCATGAACAGTACTTGAATCATCTTGTACATAGAAGTAACCATTCATATTTTTGACAACAATACCTGTAATCATAATTCCCCTATAATGCTGTTTCTTGTACTAATGCACCATTGAGATAAACCTCAATGCGAACATTACCTACACCAGACACTTTTTTAACAATACGATCACCAGGTTTATTTGTATCATCGTAGATAACAGCAGAACCGTCATCATCTTTTACGACAATTTTTAGCTCTTGGTTTTTAGAGCCTGCCGGCACTGTAATATCTACCGTACCAGTAGTTTTATTACTACTACTATCAGATTTTTTATCATCTTTCTTTTTGTCATTTTTATATTCAGTAGTTAGATTTACTGCAGTACCTTCATCAATTTCATCGCCAGCTTTTATGCTTTGTTCTGTTACAATAGATTTTTCCTCTACAGAACCAGCGACTTGATTAACACCAAGATGAGCATTACTCAATGTATCTCGTGCATCTTTTAAAGTCATACCAATGACATTTGGCATTTGAATCTTTTTAGCTTTTGCTTTATTAACAACGAGATCAATTGTTGTGCCTTTAGAAACTTTAGAATCACCAGATGGACTTTGAGCTATGATAACACCATCAGGTTTATTATCTACAGACTGTTGTGTTACTTTACCAACAACTAAACCAACATCTTTAAGTCGTTGTCGAGCTTGGTCTACTGTTAAACCAGACAAATCCGGTACTGTAATATCACCAACACCTTTAGATACAACAAGGTGAATTGTACGTTGTTCTTTAACCTTCTCTCCTGCACCTGGTGTTTGAGAAATAACTTGTCCAGCTGGTACATCAGGATTAGTAACCTCGCTTGTAGAAACACGCAAATGTTTATCTTCTAAAATATTTTTAGCTACAGAAACTTGTTTACCCACAACATTAGGTACATCTACAGTTGTGTTACTCCAGAAATTACCATAACTCAAGAAGGCACCTAAGAAGGCTACTAAAAAAATTACGGCAGCCCCTAGGACGATATATTTTTGTGGGATAGATGCTATTTTACTTAACATACTCTTCTTTTTACCCTCATCTTTTTGCTCTTCTTGAATATCACTGAAATCCTCAAGGGCTTCAGGATCAACAGCTGGTATCATTTGGGTTGCAAAATCATATGGTTCATGACGTTGAGTTTTACCCATTGTAAAGCCTTGAGACAATCGTAAATCACTTATCATGTCAGAAATAGAATCAAAACGATCTGCAGGGTTTTTAGATAATGCCTTCATTACGACAGCTTCTAAAAGCGGTGGGATTGAAGGATTATATCGAGTTGGAGGAGCTACTTTTTCACGTACATGTTTTAATGCTACTGCAATTGGAGTTTCCCCTTCAAAAGGAACTTTACCTGTAAGCATTTCATATAAAACTACGCCTAAAGAGTAGATATCAGTATTACCATCTACTGGTTTTCCACTGGCTTGTTCAGGTGATAAATAGTGAGCAGAGCCTAAAATCGAATTCGTGTACATAACTGTATTAGTAGCATTCATAGCTCGAGCAATACCAAAGTCAGTTACTTTTACACGCCCCGTACGAGTAATTATGACATTATGAGGTTTAATATCACAATGCACTATTCCCATCGTATGCGCATGTTCTAACCCCTCTGCGATAGCAATAGTGAATTTTACAGCCTCGTCTATGGATAGTCTTCCATGTCGCGTTATATACTCTTTTAATGTTTCACCATCTACATATTCCATAATGATATAGTGTAAATCTTGATCAAACCCTACATCATACATATTTACAATATTAGGATGATTTAGTTTGCCCGCCGCTTGTGCTTCTCGTTTAAAACGCGTAACAAACTCATCATCATTAGCAAAGTTAGCATGCAATACTTTAATTGCTACTTGTCTACCTAATAAGGTATCTTCTCCAAGGTATACGTCAGCCATTCCGCCAACGCCAATTTTATCAACAATTCGGTAGCGGTTATCTAGAAGTATACCTTTTATATTCATAGTACTCATTATTTCTCCATTTCTAGATTAGATTGTTCCCACCACAATGGTCACATTATCTCCTGCTCCGACATCATATACGGCTTCCATCAATGATTCTACAACCTTCATATCATCATTATTAGATTGTAATGCACTAGCAATAACATCATCTGATACATAACCACATAGTCCATCAGTGCAAAGTAAAATACGATCACCTGGAAGAATAGATTCTACACCACTATCAACCTCTAAAGTATCATCAACCCCAACTGCACGGGTCAATAAGTTTCGTTGAGGGTGATTTAGCATTTCATCCTTTGTAATCTCTCCAGCAGTTAATAATTCTTGTACCATAGAATGATCTGTAGTAATTTGTCGTAAAAGACCATCTCTATATACATACAAACGACTATCACCAACACTTGCCCAGTATAATTGGTCACCATTAACAGCCGTAACAACAGCAGTAGTGCCCATACCAGCAAGACGTTCTTCATGAGCTACGCGATTGGCTATACGTTCATTGGCATGAATAATAGCATCACATAAATCTTGTTGCCCCACTGTTTTAAGGGAGGCCAAATACTCTTTAATTTCATCAACAGCATAGGTACTAGCGATTTCACCGCCACTATATCCACCCATGCCATCAGTGACAGCACAAATAGGACCGTCTATAAAAAATCGATCTTCATTGCGCTGACGCACAAGTCCAATTTTACTTAAACCAACAAAATTATTCATAATTCTCCTTTTCCCGACCATGAGCTGCTTTTAATTGCCCACATGCGGCTTGGATAGCATCGCCCATCTCTTTTCGTACCGTTACAGATACGCCATAGGAAGCAACGATGTCTTTAAATGTATTCATATTTGTAATAGATGGTTTATATAATTCTATATGTTCATTGCCATTAACAGGTATTAAGTTAACATGGCAATTTGGGAAATCTTTACAGATTTTTCCCAATGCATGAGCCTCCTCCATAGATGCATTTACTGAATCTATGAGGATATACTCAAAGGTGATACGACGTTGAGTCGTATCATAATAATATTTTACCGCATCTAAGACTTCCGTCAATTCATAACGAGCCCCAACTGGCATAATACTACGACGCACTTCATTATTTGTAGC
>JAWERH010000046.1:0-9067 GCA_032482215.1 Veillonella sp.
GAGGTCTGTTACTTGTACATTGGATACGAGAAGAGCCCCTTTTTTCTCAGCCTCTTCAGCGAGCCATTTATCGAATTTAGCACGTAATACTACGTAGGACTCTTCATTCGGTTGACCATCTTCGTAGCTGTACTCAATAGTCGTCATTTCATTGCCAGCGCCAATAGAAATGCGTTCTTTTGTCACCTTACGTTCCAATGGGGCACGGTCTCTAAAGTCCGGTACTAACCGTTCTAAAGAATGCGTATAAATACGTCCACCCATCATATTTTTAGCGCCTGGTGCGGTACCGCGTTCAATGAGCAAAACCTTTACTCGCTGTTCTGCGAGGCGTAATGCCGCCGCAGAACCCGCTGGCCCTGCACCAACAACGATAACGTCAAATGTTTCATTGCGATCAATTGCCATATACTCAGCTCCTTTAAATCAAAGCTTACTTAGACTTACATAAGTTCATATAGTATATATATTTCTCTATTAAGAACTAAAATACCTTTAAAAATTACCACAAAAAAATGAATATATTCTATATTTTACGATTTTATATTATAAATGTGTCTATAGGATGTATATATACTCATTATATACTTATACTATTGCATACTTTCTGTTATAAATAGGTGCAACAAAATTCATCAATTCGTGAAATTTATAAGTTTATCTAGCTTTCAAAGGAAAAGTAGCGTATGATAAAAGTAGGAAAAACCCTATACGGAGCAACACGCGTATAATACGACCGCATAATGCAAGACCACGGTCAAGGTTAGGCACTCATTATTTTGGAATTACCAGAGGAGGCCATATGGACCCGTTAAGAATCTTGAAAGCATTATCAAATCCACATCGGTTAGATATTATATTGTGGCTAAAGCACCCAGAGAAAGAATTCGGTGTACAAGTACACACTAATACTCTTATCGATTTCCCTAACAGTGTAAGTGTTAAGAGTATTCAAAAGCGCTGTGGTGTATCTCAATCTTCCATCTCTACATTTATGAGCATCTTAGAAAATGCGAAACTCGTAGAGTCTCGCAAGATTGATCAGTATACCTATTTCCGCCGTAACGAAAAAGTAATTCGTGAGTTCGGCGAATGGTATAACAAAGAGGTATCCATCCAATCACTTCGTATCCTACACCAGAGGAAACCTCTGCGCCTGGCGAGCAACTCGCTGCCGAAATCAATACTAAGGGATCCGATCATGATGAAAACAGAAAATAAAATTCTCCCTCACTCACCATACTTAGGGATAAAAAGAAAAGAGCTATAATACACATGCGATTATAGCTCTTTTTTATTTTTAATCATTCAATATATTTTGTAAATCTCGCCGATTATAGTAAATATGACGAACCTCCATTACATCTTCAATTACTACATAAAAGATATAAAAGTTACGTACTATAATTTTATAATATGGATACTCACGTTGTTTCTTACTCGGATATACGGCAAAAGATTCTGGACAACTTAATCTTGTGTATATAGCAGCCTCAATATCTGTAATTAGTTGATGAGCGGCTTCTCTATTATGCAGAACATAAGTTATATAATCAACAATATGATTAAGCTCCTCTTCAAATAATGGTAAAATCGTAAGTTTATATTTCCGCTCCATCGATTCTCTCCCTTACGCGACGAAATACATCGGCACCAGAGTATCGAATTTTACTTTCTTTTGCTGCAGAATCAGCTTCATCCAAGGCGTACTCAATAGGATCTGTTAATGCTGAATATTGTTCAATACTCATTAACACCATAGTTCCATATCCATTCTTAGTTAAAAATACAGGCGAATTTGTTGTAATAACGGTTTCTTCAACTTCAGGAAATTTATTACGCAAGTCTGATACAGGTCTAATATTAATCAATATATACACCTCCTTATATCATAATTCTATCATTATTTTATTAATTTTACTAACAATATTATGGTAATAATAATTCAACTAAAAATGCCCTCCAAAAGGAGGGCATCTATTATATTAGAATTATACTTCTTCTATCGTTGTGCTTCGTAGGCTCTGAATAGTTTAGATAATAATTCAGGTGCCAAGCGCAATAGGTCTGGGTTTTCACAGAAGGATACGCGCAATTGTGTTCTGCCTGGGTTATCTTCGCCTTTTTTACCACTATAGAAACCATTGAGTGGAGCCATGAGAAGTGTGTATTCTTTGCCATCATCAAGGCTAACTGCACCGTGTTCAGCACACCAAGAGGCAAATTCTACCCCATCAAAGCCAGGTTTTGCTACCTTCCGTACGTCAATAACAAAGTAAATAGACGCTTCTGGACGAGATACGATAAAATCAGGTTCGACCGCTTTGAAACCTTCGTGGAGTTCAAAGATCATTTGACGGTAGTAGTCACGTTGCTGCTCATACCAGTTATGAAGCTCTGCATAGCTTTCATGAGCCAAAGCACCGAAGATATATTGACCTAATGTATTAGCACTAAGGTTCGCTGTATATTCGGCTACAGATTTTTCATAGCACAATTTATTATCTGTAATGATGGCACCAATGCGTAGGCCACAAGCGTTCCATACCTTACTAGCTGTTTCAAGGCTGATACGACGGCCTTCAATGCCAGGAACATCCTTATTGGTTAACGCCCAAATACTAGATGTTTCTTTCCCTTTTTCGTAAGCCAATTCACGATATGCTTCGTCAGAGATAATCCACAAATTATGTTTCACACATAATTTTGTATATTCAATCAATGTTTCTTTACTGAATAATTGACCTGTAGGGTTATCGTAAGGAATGATGAGCAACGCACCTGGTTTTGTATCGATGATACGTTGTTCTACGGTTTCAACGGATGGCAATTCAAATTCGCCGTTTTCATTAAGTTGACGCTCCACAGTAACTGTTTTACGACCAATGCGAAGGCCTACCGCATCATAGTTTGTATAAGATGGGTTGAACATTAATAGAGGACGTTCCTCTTCCCCAGCACCACCACATACGCCAAGCATGATGATTTCCATCGCCATGGATGCACCGTCTGTTACGAGTACATTAAGGCCTGTTGTATCAAAGCCTTGGCTTCGTAGAATATGAAGGAATGCTTCACGGCATTCATCGGTACCTGTAGTTGGTACATACGGTACAATGCCTGTATGGAACGGGCTATCCACACCGCCCAAATCGAACAACCGACGCTGCATGGCGGGATGCATAGGACGCATTACATTACCAATAGAACCATTCACCAAAATTGGTGGGTTCTTACGCAATTCTGGTTGTTTCATTGAGATCCAACTCCTCTAAAAAAGAAACTGCCTCGATAGGGAGGCTATATTAACTGTAAAAGTAACAAAACCACTACATACATGCCGTAGTTCTGTTCTTTACAAAGATAAAGTACTAATATATTGATATATATAGATACCTAATATTATAGTGCTTTTACTATAGAAAATCTATAGTTTTATAATACAGACTTATGTTCTTATCTTTCATATACCATTTGTGCCATGAAGTAAATACCGCGACCAATATGATAGGTTTTAGCTAGTATTGATTCATTAGCTAGAATAGCGACCTTTTTATTTTTAATGGCTTTAAGGTTTGCTAATGTAGGATCATTGTAGTAGCTATTGAGTACCGCATCACGATTAAAATCTGCTGCTTTTATGTCCATCGGCACGATGATAACATCGGGGTCAGCCTTGATAAGATCGTCTTTTTTACCTACATAAGACCTTTTCACACCGACTTTAGTGGCCGCATTGTCTACATTTACATATTTGAGCATATCTTGAATCAGTGTATCTGGAGCCCCATATAGGCCATTTTCATTATAAACGGCAACGGTCTTCTTTTGCTCATCACGACGAGCAAAGCGCAGTGATTCTGTATCCCGAATATAATTCATCATAGTTCCAACTAACGTTGCCACCTTATCTTCACGACCCAATAGCTGACCTACTGCTTTTGTTTGGTCCTCTACCTCGTTTACCGTCTTAGGCGCTCTTAACAGTGCTACCTTTACACCTGCTTCTCGTAGAGGCCTAACGAGGTCTGTAGCTCCATTGTCATCTTCAACAATTACAATATCTGGTTTTAATGCCTCAATAGCTTTCACATTAGGCGCCACGCGCTGCTTTACACCATTCGATGTTTGGTACGGTGCTGCAGTGCTAGCCACCATAGAATCACCAGCTAGTTCAGATACAAGATCTGCTGCATTAGGCCCCACTGCTACGATGCGCTCTGCCTTATGATCAAGGATGACCGTCTCACTCGTGCCATCTACCATCTTATAAATGCCCTTTGAGCTCAACATGCCAAAGATTCCGCCACTGGTGAAAGCATTCCAAGACTTATACATGCCCATAATAGCCACTACTAATACGCCTACAAAGACGGCTAATATGATTAATAAACGTTTTAACTGCATATGCTCTCTCCTCATATACCATTATATTTAACAATACCCTCATAGGTGCTAGGTCCATAGAGCCATTTTGCCATTTGTTCCATCGCTGAAAAGGTTTTTGTGGAATAACTCATCAAAGACATTTCATGGATAGGATATACATAGCCTTTTTTAACAGCTGTTATATTCTGTAAATCCGGATCTTTCATAATGGCCTCTACATCTTGTTTGTATTCAGGCAACTTATCTAGATAGCGTGTCGGCACAAAGATAACATCAGGATTAATACGGATTAAATCTGCTTTTGTGCCCATCGATTTCGTCATATCCACCGTCGTTTTATGATCACGATACCACCAAACATCAGATAACATATTAGGGTCCTTGCCGCTTTCCAATATAACAAGGTTCCCAGCACCATCTATACCATGTACTGTTTCAATCATGTCCCGCACAATGCCCGACCGATACACGCCATGATTGCTATTATACAAAGCAATAACTGGCTTTTTATCATTTTGGTGCGGTTCTACATATTTCTTAACCATCCGAGTATATCCGGAAAATGCGCTGCTCCGATCTTTCTCATGGAATAGCTTCGCCATCGATTGCGCTGTCTTTATGATGCCATCTAAACTGTCCTTTTTTGTATATACAAAGACAGGAATACCTGCTGACCGCAATGAAGCCACAAAGCTCGGTGGCACCGTATCAGATGCGACTACAACCTGTGGGTCATAGGACTTAATAGAATCTACCGTTTGCTCTACGCGACCATTAATCTTAACCGAACTTGCATAGGAAGAACCATCACTGGCGACAATGTAATAATCCCCACCTGCAGATTCGACAATATCGACCGTATTCTCCCCTAGTGTAACGATACGTTCCACATAATCAGGTACTGTCATAGACGTCCCCTGATTATCTACAACCTCCATTTGGTTCCTCGCGGCTAACCATTTGCCTACCGTGCCATGTCTTGGTATAACATCGCCTAATAATCCAGGTGATATAGCAATAACCAAACCAATCACTATAAGGATACCTAAAAAGACATAATTAAATACAATCCATTTTAAGGCTTTAAGTATGCTCGATTTCTGATTCATAAGCAGCCCTCTCTCATCTACAACTTACGATTTAAGGATAATTTATATGTTAAGTATACAGTATGAAACTAAGCGCGGTCTACACGGGATATCATCATTGATACAAAGAAAAGACCGAGCCCCATTGAGCTCGGTCTTGCATACGACATGAACAATCGAACAATTAAATAGTTAAATTATCTATCGATTGTTTTACGTCCACTGTTCGTAGAGTTTGAATGATTTGTAGCTTTAGCAGTATGTTTTGTTGTAGAAGCCTTAGTCACAGGTTTTACTTCTTTACCTTTAGCAGGTTTAGCTTGTTCTGCTTTCACAGGTTTAGCCTTTTCTTGTTTTACCTTTTTGGGTTTCTCTTGTTTCACTTTCACAGGGTTTTTAGCATTAACTGCCGCACCTGCTGGTTTAACAAAGGCATTATTAAGGTTTGTCGCCACTTGTAATGCTACGTCAGAGTTTGGCGTAGATACGATGGATTGGCCTGCTACTGTTACAGTACCACCGCTGTAAGATGCAGAGCCTGGTGTAATTTGGTTGTTATGGTACAACCGTGCCAATTTACCAGCCATGTAATACGCCCGTTCTTCCCCTGTATAGCGGCCACTGCCTGCTGGGCTATAGATATTATCGCCATTGACGTAAACAGCGCCATTAGACACGTTTACGTGATTTCCAGAGTATGTGTACATGCGGGAAATATTGTTATTTACACGATCAGACAACTTAGGATGGTTGTTAGGTGCCACTACTTGTGAAAGCCCTTCACGATAGTGTTCCCCTACCTTGTTGCGTAGAACCGCCATAGAACCAGCTGCACCGCCCACATTATATGGAGATTCGCTTAAAATCTTGAATCCTAGTTCATCGGCTGCTTTTTCTTGGCTCATTGTAAATACTTGGTTAGACAAGTAGTTGCCTGCTACGTTAGATAATAACGCGGCCCCTTCGCTACCACCCGCCGCAATACCTACAGCTGTAGAAAGGCCGATTTGCTTTTTAGCACCATTGATAATGTCTTTATGCTCACCATGAGCAATTTCATGGGCCATTACATAGGCCAATTGATCATCATCAAGGGTATCCAAAGCACCTTTATTAACAGACATAACGCGACCAAGCGTTGCAAAGGCATTAAACTCTGTATCAGGGTTGGCATAGACAACATAAGAACGTTTTACGCTAGGAGAAGCCTCTAAGGTTTTCAGGATACGTTGTACGCGTGCTTGCGCTGCACTATCGTTCAAGTAACCAGTTTTCTCCTTAGTACGTGCCAAGCTTTCTTGTTGACCTTGTTCAGAGTTATCCATTTTATTTAATGCAGTAGATACATAAGCCATAGCAACAGCGCCACCAGCCAATGTTTGTACTGCACTAGATGCCGCATTCACAGGTGCTGTTTGCATAATAGCAGGCGCCATTGTTGCTGCCATAGCCACAGATAACGTAGCTGCTGTAAGTTTCTTGTTCATTCTCTCAACCTCTCGAATTGATTAACCATATAGTAATAAAACAAATTATCACACTAGATTTACACACTATGTATATAGTATCTCTTCATGGTAAATATAGAATGAATAATGGAACAATCATTCATTTATCAGCCATCATTAAGCTATAAACAATTGCGTGATAGTTCTAAATAATTGATCTATCACAACTAATACACTCAATACAGCTGATTCATCTATAACAAGTGAATAAAATGTTGCAAACTATTCATCAGATGGTACTGGTTTAGCTGAAAGTATAACCGCTTCTTTACCATCTTTAGAAATGGCGCCGCCATGCGTATAGCCAACTACATCAAAGCCCGCTTCTGCACACTGCTCTGCGATGCTTTCATAATTTTCATTCTTACCACGTGTACACGTAGAAAGATGCACCGTAGTAACCCCTCTACTCTTGAAAGACTCGATTTTCTTGGCTAGATCGCCACCACTATGGGTGAAGCCTATCAACTCAATATCCTCATCTGCATAACGCTCAAAGGAATCCGCTTTATTCATAAATGCTTTTAAGCAACCGCCACAAGAACAGCGTTGCATTGTATCTTCATTCACTAGAACTGCAATTTTCTTAGTCATAAGACCTCCTATGAAAATATAATTTGAATTTTAGTATAACATATCTATTGAAAAATTACGTATCCCAAAACACGTTAATTAATACTTATTATAGATAGGCAAATTGAGGTTTGAATGCATATATGCTATCATGAGAGAAAGAAGGATTGGGATGGAGAAACCTAAGTTCATATCTTATACTAGACCAAATGGTCATAACGAATTTGAGGAGGAATATTATGCCACTAAAGACTTTAGATAAGATATTTGAAAAAGATATAAATAATCCAGCCTTAACAGAAAACTATTTAGAAGAGAAAGCCAAATTAGAAAACGCGTTAGCCGTTTTAAAAGCACGAGAGGCTGCGGGTTTAACACAGCGTGATTTAGCTGAAAAATCTGGTGTTCCACAGTCAACAATTGCCCGTATAGAAAAAGGAGCCAATACAAGTTTAACTACTATGTGCAAAATTGCATTTGCCTTAGATAAACAAGTAAAGATAAGCTTAGTATAAAAAATAACCCCTATAAGCCGATATGATGGATTATAGGGGTTTTAATATGTTTATAAATAAATACTTTGAAAGGAGTTGTATTTACACAAATTTAGAGTTACCCAACTGATTTACGGTTCGGTAACATTGGCACGTCGTGCCGCGTTACCGTGTAGATTTAGTTTACCTCCTACCACTAACCGCGCCTTCCTATCAATCCTCACTGTGGATTTCCCTTCTCTGCTTCGCTTCTCCAGCTTCTACTGCCCTGCTCTTCAGGTACCCTGGGAGGATAGGAAGCCATACAATGTGTATAGCCTACAACATCAAAGCCGGCCTCAGCACACTGCTCTGCGATGTTTTCATAATTTTCATTCTCATAACGAGTACACGTAGACAAATGAACCGTAGTAACCCCTCTACTCTTGAAAGACTCGATTTTCTTGGCTAGATCGCCACCACTATGCGTAAAACCTATCAACTCAATATCCTCATCTGCATAACGCTCAAAGGAATCTGCTTTATTCATAAATGCTTTTAAGCAACCGCCACAAGAACAGCGCTGCATTCTATCCTCATCCACGAGAACCGCAATTTTCTTACTCATAAGACCTCCTATGAAAATTTAATTTTAGTATAACATATCTATTGAAAAATTAAGTATCTTAAAGCACGTTCATTAATGCTAATTATAGATATGCAAATTGAGGTTTGAATGCATATATGCTATCATAAAAAACTCAACATGTAAAAATAATTTTACACAAATTTAGAACTACTCAACTGATTTACGGTTCGGTAACATTGGCACATCGTGCCGCGTTACCGTAAGGATGGAGTTGCCTCCTACCACTAGTCGCAGCTTCCTATCACACTCGCCCATGGCAGTAGTTAAGACTATGCTCTAAAATAAAGAATATACCTTAAGGGCTTCGTCGAACCTGATGCAATGGACGTACGCGTCGCTGCGCTCCTTTACGTCCTATTGCCCTAGGTTTCCCAAGCCGTCTCTATT
>JAWERH010000047.1:0-9450 GCA_032482215.1 Veillonella sp.
CGGTGGCTATATGTCTGAGGCTAATGGGGCGGGAGAACAGCCTTCTAAGCAGGCACCGTCTATATCTGAGATAAACATATATACGCCTAAAGAACTCAATGCACGTCAAAAAGACTTGGTTGATATTGGTCGCTATACAGCATCCGGTGATCAAGGTGCATTGAAAAGTACAATCGCCTCTGCTATTGAGCGAGGTACGTTGACACCGCAAGAGGTGAGTATTGCGATTCGTCAACTTTACTCTGCTGCTGGTTTAAAGCAAATGAATGCAGCGTTAGCTACATTTGATCAATTACGCGAGGAGCGTCCTGAGTTTGGCGCCGATTACGAAAAAATGGTTCCAAAGCAAACAGGACTTAGTGCTTTATTGGGGAATGGCACTAATGGGGCTGCTTTGGCTAAGGCTAAAAATGAGGATACAAAAGAAGCGGTTCAATACAATACGTTCCGTATGAAGAAACCAAAACCGCAAAATCGTAATCGCTCTCGCCTTGGTAAGTTGGACCGTGAATTGGTCGCTGCCGCAGCTTTAGGTACGCGTGTAGGTAAAAATAATCTATTCGCTGCATCTGAAAAGAGTTTATCTGAGCTTGGCCTCAAATCTTGAATCTTTGATTTTCTAAGAATATAAAGACCTACTTCTTTGGAAGTAGGTCTTTTTTATATGGTTGATAAGGGAAATGTAATTGACGTTTAACTCCCCCTTTTCTATAATTAATAAGATAGGTATATGACCTGTAATAATAGATATAATTAATAGTTAATATAGATGTAAGGAGAAAGTATGCGCCTTCGTAGAAAACCGTGGATTGATGAAGCTATCCACGAATATGACTCTCATATCATTTTGTCTGGTCAAGAACAGTATAAGGGCAAATGGCGTGAGTTATTTGCCCATCCTGAACGTCCATTATATATGGAACTTGGAACAGGTAAGGGACGTTTTATTGCAGGCATGTCTGAAGCGTATCCAGATGCTAACTTTGTAGGTTTTGAAGTGCAAATTGGCGTAATTTATTATGCGGCTCAAAAGATTTATGAAGCAGAGCGTGATAATGCTAAGGTATCTCTCTTTGATATCGCTGGCATTGAAGAGGTTGTAGCGCCTGGTGAAGTAGATCGTTTCTATATCAACTTCTGTGATCCATGGCCTAAGGCAAAACATGCTAAGCGTCGCCTCACATACCATACATTCCTCGATCGATATGCCCGTCTTTTAAAAGATGGTGGCGAGGTTCACTTTAAAACTGATAACGAAGGTTTATTTATGTTCTCTCTTGAAGAATTCAAAGAATGTGGCTGGGAACTTAAGAATGTAACCTATGACTTACATAGCACAGATCTTCCTAATGTAAAAACTGAGTATGAAGAGAAGTTCAGTGCTAAAGGGCAACCTATTTTCCGCTTAGAAGCAATTAAGCCAAAAGTACAAAAGGAGGCTTAATATGGAAACACCGAATAAGGGGGATAGTCGGTGGGGCTCACTCTTTAAAAATGATTTACAAGGTATGCTCTTACCTATAGTACTCATCACGATTATAGGTTTACGAAAATACAGGGCTTTTAGGGTATTTTTCAAAACATATAGGTTTCCTATTTCTTTCAATGGCAATAGGTGTTATCTTATATCGGTATGACTATAGACAACTACAAAAGCCACATATGTTGCAACGCATAATGATTGCAACCCTAATAGGCATGGTGTTAGTTCTTGTGGCGGGCTCTGTCATTAATGGTGCGCGTCGGTGGATTGTTATCGGTCCTGTATCGATACAGCCGTCGGAATTTGCCAAGTTAGCTGCCATAATATGGACATCCGCTAAATTGAGTACCATGAGAAAATGGGGTAAATCAAGATATAATAATCCACTCACAAACTTACAAGGTTATGTGAGTGAGCGCGTAGGTTATATGTTGCCAATGTTAGTTTGGCCTATAATCTTTGCAGTGTTAACGATCTTGCAACCAGATATGGGGACAACTGTGCTAATCTTTGGGTTCTCCTTCATATTAATTTATTTAGCAGGTTTTGATGGTCGATTTTTTGGTGGTGCCTTTGCTGTAGCTGGTGTGATAGGCTTTATTGCAGCTCGTATGTCACCGTATCGTTGGGAACGGATTCAGTCTTGGTTCGACCCTTGGCCTCATGCTCAAGATATGGGCTATCAAACGGTGCAAGGCCTTTTGGCCGTAGGTTCTGGCGGTATTCTTGGGGAAGGCTTTATGCAAGGTACATCTAAGTACTTTTACTTGCCAGAAGCACATACAGACTTTGCATTCGCCGTGTGGGCTCAAGAAATGGGCTTTGTCGGTGCTGTCTTTGTCGTTCTCTTGGTAGCGGCCTTTACATACTTTGGTTTCCGCATTGCTAATAAATCTCGTGATGAATTTGGCAAATGGTTAGCGATGGGGATAACCTTGCTCATCAGTGGACAAGCATTATTTAACATTGCCATGGTTTGCGGTATTATGCCTGTAACAGGTGTACCTTTGCCATTTATTAGTTATGGTGGTTCCTCATTGCTGATGAACTTTATGGCTATAGGCTTGTTAGCTAGCGTTGGTCGTCGCAATGTAGAAGGTGTAAAACAAGTTGGTACTGCTGAGGCTTTGCCATCTTTACGTGAGGAAACGCAAAGCCGATTCAAACCGGCTGCTCCGAAGAGTCCTCAAAAAACGGAAATGCCTGGTCCATTTAGACCCAGAGAGACTAAAAAGCCTACTCGTAGACGACCTAGGTCCGAACGTTGATATTTAACTTATGTAGTATAATGTGAATATATTTAGTGTGGATTTATATAGCATCTCTTAAGAGGTTCTGTATAAATGCAACGTACTTGTATTGTGTGTGAGGAGAAAAAATGAAGGATTATATTGATATCCAAGAACGCCCGTCCTGGGGGCGAATGTTGCCACTTAGTTTCCAGCATTTATTTGCTATGTTTGGTTCTACTGTATTGGTACCATATTTGTTAAAAGTAGATCCGGCAACAGCTTTATTCATGAATGGTATCGGTACATTACTGTATTTATTCGTTTGTAAAGGCAAAATCCCTGCATACCTCGGTTCTAGCTTTGCTTTCATTGCTCCTGTAGCAGGCGTATTATCTGCAGGTCTCGGTTATGAGGCTGCAAAGGGGGCCTTCGTTGTATTTGGTTTATCCTTTGTAATTTTATCTATTCTCGTTCGTTATATTGGTACTCGTTGGATCGATAAGTTATTCCCTCCAGCAGCGATGGGGGCTATCGTAGCTATTATCGGTTTGGAATTAGCGCCAGTAGCGATGAGTATGTCTGGCCTTATTGGTAATCAAGATTTAGGCATGAGCCACAGCCAAGCTATTTTTATCTCTATGTTTTCCTTAGTTGTTACCTTGCTTGGTACTGTTGTGTTCCGTGGCTTCTTAGCTGTAATCCCTGTTTTGATTGGCGTTGTTTCCGGCTATATCTTGTCTGCCTTCATGGGCGTTGTTGATTTCTCTGGTGTAGAGGCTGCTCCTTGGTTCTCTTTACCACAGTTCTATGGCATGCCTGTATTTGATATTAATGCCATTATTATGATTATGCCAGCACTCTTTGTAGTATTTGCTGAGCACGTAGGTCACTTAGTTGTAACGAGCAACATTGTATCAAAAGACTTGATGAAAGAACCAGGTTGCTACACCAAATACGACATACGGTGAAAATATCGGTGTCCTCGCTATTACTCGTTGCTTTAGTGTATGGGTAATTGGTGGTGCTGCGGTTCTTGCGATGATTATCTCCTTTGTAGGTAAAGTAGCTGCTCTTATCCATGCTATTCCAGTACCAGTTATGGGTGGTGTATCCATTCTCTTGTTCGGTATCATTGCAGCATCCGGTTTGCGCATGCTTGTAGAACGCAAGGTAGATTATACAAACCCTGTTAATATGATCTTAACATCTGTTATCCTTGTTGTAGGTCTTAGCGGTGCAGAACTTGCTGTAGGTCCTGTTGTATTGAAAGGTATGGGCCTTGCGACTGTAGTAGGTATGGCAATGAGTATCATCTTATTGATTCTTCAAAAAACAGGCGTTGGTAATGACCAATTGAAAAAAACAGAAGTATAATTACAGTCAAACCTATTGATGAAATAGCAACTTACGATGATGACTGACAATAGTAAAGCTTTAAACTAATATACTTTATAAATAACGACTACTGAATCAGGTATAACCTGTGAAAGTAGTCGTTTTTATTATCTTATAAATATCATCGTTTAATACTTGTGAACCGAATAGGTTTAGGATGTAAGAATATTTGATATGAAATAGATTTATATGATAAGGGTTATCTTTATAATTTATTCTTTATATTGTATAATGAAGATATAAGTTGTATAAAATTAATTGAAGAGAGGAGGGCCTATGGAGTTTTTAGTATGGATGGCTATAGGGATTGCCCTAATGGCTGTAGAACTCGTTGTTCCAGGTGGTATTTTGGGACTCATCGGTTATTGTACATTCCTTTGGGGTGTGTATGTAGCCCTTGGAGAAGGTACGGTGGCGCTATATGCCGTACTAGGATTAACAGCCTTGTTAATTGTCCTTATCATCGTGTTCTTTAATCACTTTGAAAAGACTTGGATAGGCAAATTGTTTACCTTAGGGCAACGATCTACGACAAAAGCTGGTTATGTATCTAATGATGTATTAGATGACTTAGTCGGTAAAGAAGGCGTAGCTCATACTACACTACGCCCTGCAGGTATTGCTAAAATTGATGGTAATTTGGTGGATGTTGTGACCGAAGGGGACTTCATCGATGCCGGTTCACCTATTGTGGTGCTTCGTGTTGTGGGCGGCCGCAATATAGTTAGAAAGCGCGATTAAGCTTTCACCACATCGTCGTATATAATGGAGGTTATTATGGATGTAGGTATTTTAATCTTGATTCCCATTCTACTGATTGGGATTATGGTGTTCTTGTATGTTGTGCCATTAGGCCTTTGGGTATCTGCTCTTGCAGCAGGCGTTAATGTTGGTATCTTTACACTCGTAGGTATGCGCTTACGTCGTGTAAATCCATCTCAAATTGTAATGCCTTTGATTAAAGCAAATAAAGCAGGTCTTGATGTTAATGTAAATCAGCTTGAAGCACATTACCTTGCAGGTGGTGACGTTGACCGCGTTGTAGATGCTTTGATCGCCGCTGAACGCGCATCTATTCCTTTGACATTCGAACGTTCTGCAGCTATCGATCTTGCAGGTCGTGATGTATTGGAAGCGGTTCAAATGTCCGTTAATCCTAAGGTGATTGAAACACCAATTATCTCTGCAGTAGCAAAAAATGGTATCGAACTCAAGGTTCGTGCTCGTGTAACTGTACGTGCTAATATTGACCGCCTCGTTGGTGGTGCTGGTGAAGCTACGATTATCGCCCGCGTTGGTGAAGGCATCGTAACAACTGTAGGTTCCTCTGAAGAGCATACAGACGTATTAGAAAATCCAGATCACATCTCTCGTACTGTATTGGGTAAAGGCCTTGATGCGGGTACTGCATTTGAAATCTTGTCCATTGATATTGCGGACGTAGACGTAGGACGTAACATCGGTGCTCAATTGCAAACTGACCAAGCGGAAGCGGATAAGAAAATCGCGCAAGCTCGCGCCGAAGAACGTCGTGCTATGGCTGTTGCGACAGAACAAGAAATGCGTGCTAAAACACAAGACATGCAAGCTAAGGTTGTGGAAGCACAAGCTGAAGTACCTAAAGCATTGGCAGAAGCTTTCAGAAATGGTAATCTTGGCGTTATGGATTACTACAATATGAATAATATTATTGCAGACACTAAAATGCGTGAAAATTTAGCAGATAGTGAATAGGAGTAGCTATGGACTCTATTTTGTCTTCTGTGCTATCCATCTTTTCGCATAACCCTATATTTGTGCTAGGTATCATCGCGTATATTGCTTTTTCCATTATAAAAAGCAAGAATACAGAAGAGTCTGATGAGTATGACAATAATGAAAGCTCAGGCCAGACTTGGGAGGATATGGAACGTGAATATGGTATCTCTATAGAGAAAAAGCCTGTAGAACCTTCGCCTGAGGACTTGTTGTATGATGATGATTTCTATCGAGAAATATTTAAAAATAGACCGATTGAAAATCAGCACCCTGAGGCTCCCTTAAGACCGAAGGGGGGAAGACTGTTTCAATATGATGATTCGGAGACATCTGAAAAACATGTTGAAGAGCATCCAAGTAATGATAAAGCTCAAACAGTTTTAGCTTCCGAGCATCATTACGATGAAGCGTCTACAACTCAACAAGGTACTCATGTTTCATCCAAGAAAACTTCAAGTAAATCAACTGGCTTTAGTACGAGTACAACTCGTTTAAGTAGAGAGTCTGTTACAGGGCCAACCTTAAGTGAACGATTGGCCGAATTCAAGCGAGATAAGGCTTCTAAAGAAGGAAAGGTACTCCTTGATACGAATATGGTAACGACTTCGCCAATCACTTCGACCAGTGTTTATACATCAAGTCATAAACGTATATCAAATCATGCTCTAAAAGAAGGCATGAAATGGTCTATTATCTTGAGTAAGCCTAAGGCTCTTGAACGCAGATATCGTTAAGTTGGGGTAGCCAATACGTTTATTAGTCATTAGAAAATATGGCTATCAAAATATTGGTCATAACGTCTACTGGATTATTGGTGATTCATGATCATCGTTATTTGCGGATAGATGTTGTATAGCAATTATAACGGCACATATCCTATGTGGTGCATATAATTACATATGGAAAGAGGTTCCTATTGGTCACCTATGTGACTATTAGGAACCTCTTTTTTATTGTCTTTTTTTGATGGAACTTTCACAATAATAGGGAAAGGAGTTCGTCTACAAGGAAAGGTGATAGTATGTATCGTAATGTGCGCGTTATACCTAAACAGTTACTGGAACAATTATATGTAGAGAAACAGTGGAGTGTTCGCGAGGTGGCAGAGTATTTTCAGTGTAGTGTAGATACTATTATGCGGCGTATGAAGGCATATGATATTGAGCGAAGACCGTTGAAGAAGGATATAAATATGGTTCATGTACAAGCTCTATATGAGTCAGGTAAGTGGTCATTACATTCTTTAGCGAAGCGTTATGATGTATCGATTACGACGATGGCAAGTCGGATGAAAGAATATGGACTAGCTTGTCAGCGTTCGACCAAGAATGTAGCTATCGATCCGGTGCGTATTTGTAGGGCCTATAAAAGTGGAAATACGTCAGACTCAATTGCGCGTATGTATGGCATATCCCGATGGAAAGTACATCATGTATTGCGTCATATGGGAATGTGTACAACGCTTAAAGTAAAACCATCTCGAAAGGTGGACGAGATGGCTTACTTGTATATTCATCATCATATGAGTACGGATGATATAGGTTTAGCTTACGGTATACGAGGGTCAACAGTGGCCATGTATTTACGGGAGCAAGGTATAGAAATTCGTTCAAATATATTAGAATTAGACGAAAATAGGATAAAAAACTTACGTGCTCAAGGGTATGGTGTTGCCAAAATTGCACAGATGATGGGCTGCTCTGCTTCTGCCGTAAGAAAACGACTAGCCATGAAAAAATATATCTCTCCTTGATGTAGTGCGGTAGATACTATATACTTAAATTTATACAATGATGGGAGGAATATTATGCTTGAAATTATATCTGCTTTAATACCGTTTTTCTTACTTGGCATAGCGGCCGCTGGTTTATCCCGTGTATCTGGGGTGGCACTGTCGATGATCATAGTACCAACACTATTGATTTGGGGAGCTAACGCGATTGATGTTATCGCCTTTATGCTGCTATTTGTGGTGTACAACAACTTTACAATGGAGACACAAGACGTTCGTTTAGATTATAAAGATCTTGTATTATTCCCTAAGTGGCGCTTGTGTATTCCCTTTATTTTGACTATTATTACAGCCTACTTTGTACCAGCTGCGGGCATTGCAGTGTTTATGGCTTGCTTTGTATTAGAACTATTGGCTACCGTGTATAAACGGATTCCTGAAAATAAACGTCCTCGTTTACACCGCGTTATCGTTACATCAGTTTTGAGTGCTGTTGTAACGGCTGTGGGTGCTTATGCAGGTCCCAAAATTCCTAGCGAATACTACTTCATCTGTGCTGGTTTAGCAATCTTAGTTATTACAGGCTTTGCATGGTATGTAGGTAACCATCGAGATACTTTTAGAGGTGCGTGGGAAACAATTTGGGCTGACTTTAATCTATTCTTGGGTATGTTTGGTGTGGAAGCATCTTATTATCCAGCAGCTCTAACTCGTTCTATTCCAAATCCAATGGATCGCATGCTACCAATGATTACTGTAGTAGGTGGTTATGCAGGTCTCATGGTGGTGTTTGGGTTGTATAATATCTTCTCCATACCATCCTTGATTACTGCTATTGGTGCGGCTATTGGTATTCGTCTATTTGGTTTGTACGAGTTTCCACGTCATGGCAGCTTCTCCTACTTGGCTATTGGCTTTGCTGTAGCTGCTGTTGTGTGCTTGTACCTCGTATCTCCAACACCAGTAGGTTTTGATTATATCAATACATTGGTATCTCAACCTATCGTTCAATAATGGTTGATCTTATAATCGTTGCTATATCTTTTTGTTAATATTGCTAATGTCTCACATGGTAGATAATTGAATTTGAATATGTGACATAGTTCATATATTGTGTTGAAAGTTGAGTCCATACTAGATTGTGAAAGGAGTTGATGCTCTGTGGCAGAAACAATTGAAACGAGACCATTTCCGCCATTCTTACCAAAGAATACGACGGTCATGATGATGGGAACATTCCCACCAACTTCCGAAAAGCGTTCTATGGAATTTCATTATCCTAACTTTCAAAATGATATGTGGCGCGTGTATGGCTTAGTATTCTTTGACGATAAGGAACACTTTAGAAAAGGTGAGGAAAAAGCCTTTGATGCGGATAAGATCAAAGCGTTCTTATCTGAAGCGGGGATTGCTTCTTGTCCTACTGTTTTGAAAGCTATACGCGAAAAGGGCAATGCATCGGATGCATTTCTTAAGGTCGTTGAACCTGTACCGCTTGCAGAGGTATTGGACCGAATTCCACACTGTAAACATATTGGTACCACAGGTGGTAAGGCCACAGAAATTTTGTTAAGCCTTTTGCCAGAAAAGGTTAAACTACCTAAAACAGGGGAGACAATTCCCTTTGTGTTTAACGGTCGTGAATTGACGTTAACACGATTGCCATCTACATCTCGTGCATATCCATTAAGCCTTGCCAAAAAGGCTGAAGCCTATAAAAATTTCTTTAAGGCTTGTGGATTACAAACGAAATAATCTTGATAAGTAAACTAATTTAATATGTATAAATAACACCTTTGTTGTTATATTGTATTTTTAATGATGCCATATAAACAGTCAAAGGTGTTTTT
>JAWERH010000047.1:9486-11909 GCA_032482215.1 Veillonella sp.
TTGTTGCAAATGGTTGACAATAGTTTAAGAAAATGGAGTTGATATTATGGATAAGGCTAAAGAGGCCTTATGGACAAGATCCTTTGTCCTTGATACTTTGATTAATTTCTTAGTATTTTTGATTTATTATTTATTAATCGTTATTATTGCGGTAGTAGCAAAGGATAATCTTCATGCCACAGCAAGTCAAGCTGGCTTGGCCGTTGGTATTTATATTATTGGTACTGTTGTTGCTCGTTTGTTAGCAGGACGGTTTATTAGTATCTTAGGCTGTCGTAAGATGTTGTACTTAGGTTTGTTGATTTACTTAGTTTCAACAGCTATGTACTTCTACACACCTAATTTATTGATGCTCGACAGTGTTCGTTTCTTAAATGGTTTTGCTTATGGTATTACATCTACAGCTACAAGTACAATCGTAGCCGCTATTATTCCAATGTCACGTCGTGGTGAAGGGATTAACTACTATGGTTTGTCTACATCTCTTGCCGCTGCAGTAGGTCCGTTTTTAGGTATTTTGATGCTTCATAGCCTTGGCTATGACTTTATCATCGCCTTCTGTGTTGCGCTTATCATCCTTTGTGGTATCGGTTCCGTTATCATGAAATTTAATGAACCTAAGCTCGATATTGATTCTGAAGAACATAAGGGCATTAAAATTTCCGATTATATCGAACCACGTATGAATTCTATTAGTCTTGTTTCTATACTAGTAGGTTTTGCATACTCTGGTGTTATCGGTTTTATGGCAGCTTATACAAAAGATTTAAACCTTATCTTAGCAGGTACATTCTTCTTTGTTGTATATGCTGTAGTTATTACTATAACAAGACCATTACTTGGTCTTGTATTTGATATGAAAGGGGAAAACTTCGTTCTTTACCCTTGCTTCATATCTTTAGCACTTGGTATTTTCTTGTTATCCATCGCTCACTCTACATGGCTTATACTCTTATCTGCTGTGTTTGTTGGTCTTGGTTACGGTACATTTATGTCAAACGGTCAAGCAGTAACTGTTAAAATCGTTCCTGTTCACCGCATTGGTGTTGCCACATCTACATACTTCATTGCCTTGGATATGGGCTTAGGTTTTGGTCCATACATTTTAGGTGCTATTAAAGAGGTAGTCGGTTATACAAGTATGTTCCATGTTACTGTTGTAGTAGCACTTCTTGCATTCGTTGCTTATTATTTCCTCTATGGCCGTTATGTAGGTACTGAAAAAGATCTTTCTTTGAAAGCTCACGCTGAAGAAGAACAAATCAGAAATCGTAAACGTAATGGAAAATTAGCATAACATTAGCTATATTTCTTACAATCACATAACATATAAAAAGGACTATACGAGATATCTCGTATAGTCCTTTTTATTGTTAAGGTATCTTAGGATTCCATTGTATTCTATACTACTAGTTTAGTATTTAAATATCCTTCAAATGCCATCTAGTAGTATAGGTGCATGGGAAGAAGTTACATCTAACCCATTATTTCTCAATATTAACGATGTTTACGATAATTTCTACGGCTTTTTTCATGTCATCAATACATGCGAATTCGTGACGACCATGTAGGTTTTCTACGCCAGTAAAGATATTAGGGGTAGGGATGCCCATGAAGGAAATTTTAGAACCATCTGTACCGCCACGGATAGGGTCGCAAATAGGCGTGATACCCGCTTTTTCCATAGCTGCTTTAGCTACGTTGACACATTCCATGTTGTCTTTGATGATATCGTACATATTGTAATATTGATCTTTTACGGATACTTCACATACTTCGCGGCCATAGATTTCGTTTAATGTTTGACCAGCTTGTAAGAAGAATGCTTTTTTTGCTTCGAACAATTTTTTGTCATGGTCGCGTATGATATAGTTCATTTTACCAGTATCTACTTGAGTTTCCATGCTCATGAGCATAAAGAAACCTTGGCGACCGCATGTGTGTTCTGGAACAGCAGCACCTGGCAATAGAGCATCGAATTGCATTGCTAATTTAGCACAGTTAATCATAATGCCTTTAGCAGTGCCTGTATGAACAGATACACCTCTTAATGTAACGGTGCCGCCAGCAGCATTAAATGTTTCGTATTCAAGTTGGCCAAGGCTTTCACCATCAATAGTATAAGCAAAATCAACAGGAAATTCTTTGACATCAAAGTGATCTGCACCGGTACCGATTTCTTCATCTGGGCCAAAGGCACACATGATTTTACCGTGCTTGATTTCTGGATGAGCTACGAGGTAGGCGAGGGCTTCCATGATTTCGCAGATGCCAGCTTTGTCGTCACCGCCTAGTAGTGTAAGACCATCGGTTACTACCAAGGATTTACCAATATAGTTCTTTAAATTAGGAAAATCTGCACGACGTGTGTAGATTTGATGTTCTTCGTTGAGGCAAATATCACTACCATCATAGTTTTCTAC
>JAWERH010000047.1:11935-14332 GCA_032482215.1 Veillonella sp.
CCGATTGCTTTTAAATCAGGAACGAGCACATTAGTAGCAAAGTCTACTTGAGTTTGAGTACTTGGAATGGTTGTACTTTCCTCGTTAGACCGTGTATTTATGCTTGTATAGCGTACAAAACGTTCGACCATTGATTCCATAATGAGCCTCCTCGTAAGTAAACATACATCTTATACATACTGGTATAAAAACTGTATATAATAGAGATTCTTAATATACCTTCATTGTAGAACAGGGGCGGTGAAAATGCAAAATAAATATTTATGGAACGTGTGATATTTTATTCGCATAATGCATAGAAAACCATTGAACCATATATAGTGCCGTGTTAGTATAAAGGTGAATAGTTATACGTTTGTACATTTTCTGTGAGGAGGTTTTACCATGTCGGACGAAACTCGTTCTATTCCGCCCGTAGAACCCGTATTGGATCCTAAGAAGGATTACGTAGAGATTAACTCATATGTAGTATTCTGGGGCCTATTCTATGCGGCAATTTTCACACTGGCTGTAGGTTATTTATGTTTGAAAATTGGTCAAACAGTAGATGCCTTTGCTCCAGTATCTGTACTTGCTATGGGTACAGCAGTTATTTTGAAACGGCAAAATGCTTTTGCCGAAACGGTTCACATTCAGGCTATCGCTAGTTCTAGTACGAACACATTAGCTGGTGCGATGTTCTTCTTACCAGCTCTATACATTTGGAATGTTACAGATGTAACCTTTGTACAAATGGCGATTCCTATTATCCTTGGTGGCGTACTTGGTGTTCTATTATGCGTTATGTTCCGTCGCTACTTTGTTGAGGAAATGCACTATGTGTATCCGTTCCCAAGCGGTCGTGCTGCTGCTGAAGTACTAATGAGTAATGAAGGTAGCAAAGCGAAACTTATGCTTGGTTCTGGTCTTATCGCTCTTGTATATGACTTTATTCTTAACAGCCTTGGTTGGTGGGAAGAGGTTATCCGTACTACCGCATTTAAATGGGGTTCTGCTCTAGCAGATTCGACTAAGTTAAATGCTGCTGTAGATACAGATGCTGCGTTGCTTGGCCTTGGTTACTTCACAGGCTTACGGTATGCGGCTATTATCGCAGCTGGTTCCTTCTTCTCTTGGTTCGTATGTATTCCAATCGTATACTATTTAGCTCCGGAACATATCATGCAAATCAATGGTCATGCAGTTCCACTTGCAGAGGCTCCAATTCGTAAAGTATTCTTAGACTATGTTCGCCATATTGGTATCGGTATGCTTGCCATGGCAGGTATCATCGGCTTGCTCAATATGTCCAAAGTAGTGGCTAGTGTTGTTAAAAATGCAGTGCTTGATATTTTCAGTTCCAAAACTGTAGATGTTAACTTGCTTCGTACACAACGCGACGTGCCTACATCTTGGATTGGCGCTGGCATCTTGTTGTGTACAGTTCTATTCGCAGCATATTTCCACTTTATGTATGCTGAAAGCTTCAGTCAAACAATCGTAGCATTCTTAATCGTTCTAATTATGTCCTTCCTATTATCTGTAGTAGGTATTAGCTCCATCGCTTATACAGGTACAGAACCAGTATCTGGTATGACAATCTTCATGATTATCATTTCTGCTGTATGCTTAACAGCTGCAGGCATGACTGGTAAAGTAGGTATGATTGCAGTCCTCATGATGGCATCCTTCATTGGTACAACCATCGGTATGGCTGGTAACTTCATGTCTGAACTTAAAGTAGCACACATGACAGGTGCTACACCTAAGAAAATGGAACAATGGCAAATCGTTGGTACCATTCTTTGTGCCGTACTTTCTGTCGGCGTTATGATCCTCTTAAACGATGCATATGGCTTCGTAGGGGACCATGCATTAAATGCGCCACAAGCGAATGCTATGGCTGCTATCATTGAGCCGATGATGACTGGCGGTAGTGCTCAATGGCCTCTATATATGGCTGGTGCATTATTCGCAATCATCTTGTGGATGGTAAAAGTTCCACCATTGGCATTTGCCCTTGGTACTTACTTGCCAATGGAAATCAACACACCATTACTTATCGGTGGTTTGATTGCATACTTCGTACAAAACAGTACAAAAGATAAAGAATTGGCAGATCTTCGCTTCTCCAAAGGTAGCACAATTGCATCTGGTCTCGTAGCTGGTGGTGCTATTGGTTCGCTCAAGACTGGGTTGAAACACCGGAAGCAACATACCTCAGTATCGTAATGTACTTGTTACTCTGTGTATTCTTGTACAAAGTAGCTATGTATGTAAAAGCTAAAAAATCTTAATACTGAATAGGATATCCTCTAAAATGTGAGTATATAGCTTACTTCAAATATGTTAGGAATTCTCCACTCTGGGGATGACCGCCTTTACTGAGTTTATATTGCTTAGTAAGGGCGGTCTTTT
>JAWERH010000048.1:0-8995 GCA_032482215.1 Veillonella sp.
TATTGATTGTGTACAATCTCTGTATTGTCCTCTTGTGTAGTACTCTTATCTTTCAACTGTTCACATACTTCAGTCGGTATAATAGGCTGCGTAAAGCCTTGACCAATAACCTCTTGTGCATCGGTTATCAAGATAAATACATCTGGATCGGCCTCTTGAATAACCTCTTTTAATTTATTTACTTGCAAGAGATTAACGGCTACCATAACGATTTGCTTTGGCGTCCGTGTATAGGCACCCACACCATTAATAATAGTGGCTCCACGGCCAACCTTTTTGATGATGCATTCGCAGACATCATCGGTACGATAGGTAATGATGAAAGCTACCTTTCGTTGATTAAACCCGATAACCACCTTATTCGTAATGATGGTATACACATAGACACTAATAAGTGTGACCGCTACGGCTTCAAGGCCAACAACACCAATTGCGGCAAGAAGAATAGCACAGTTTATGGCACTATTAATGGACCCCATTTGAAGTCCATAATATTTGCGTACAATGAGTGCAATAGGATCAAGCCCACCTGTGTTGCCGCCTACACGGTATACAATGCCAAGACCTACACCAGTAGTAATACCAGCCATCATGGAACTCAACAAAGGATCCTTAATAATCATGTCATATTGTAAGAAGTTAAATAAATCAACCATCCAAGACAGCATCAATGTGCCATACAAGGTTTTGATAACAACACGGGTGCCCAGCCACTTCCAAGCAGCCCAGAATATAGGAATATTTAAAATCATATTCCAAGAACCAACGGATAAGCCCGTTACATAATACAAAATCAAGCCTACCCCACTAATACCAGTACTCACCAATTTGTGTGGCAATACAAAGGCATCAAGGCCGGCACCAAATATGGCACATCCCAAAATGACCATAAGGCTTTCATAGATAACACTTTTATACTTAGCGAACATAGCTCCCTCCAAATTGCCATTTCACTATAAATATTCTATAATGAACTAACTAAAGCATACGCTATTTACAATATATTTAGTAATAAAACAATATGCGTATACAAATTCATCATAAACCACTTAATGGTTATTTTCAATCACTTTATAAGAGTATAAAATAAACATATAAATTGCATATATTCTGTATGTTACAAACGAGGCTATCATGAGTAAAAGTTTTGAGCAACTTGGTTGCAGTAAAATCAATATTGGACTTGCTATTACAGGCAAGCGTGAAGACGGATATCACGATATCGACTCTATCTTCCAATCCATTCGCCTTAGCGACTCTATTTATTTTGCGAAGCATCATTCCGTAGTTTTCTCCGGTGGAGCTCCAGAATTACCTGATTATATGCAAAAATTAGTTACTTATGGTGAAGAAAATCTTGCCCTCAAAGCATTACGGGCAATACAAGCTTATACCGGCTGCAAAGTGGGAGCTGCCATTCACCTATTAAAACGGGTACCTATTCAAGCCGGTCTTGGCGGTGGTAGTGCTGATGCGGCTGCTATGTTAGTAGGTCTCAATCGATTCTGGGACTTACGACTCACCCAAGAGGAACTTTTACAAATCGGTGCTACTCTTGGATCCGATGTGCCATTCCTATTGCAAGGTGGTACAGCACGTGGCACAGGGCGTGGTGAAATATTAACGTACGGAAAATCTCCAGATCCACATTGGTTATTGTTAGTAAAGCCAAAGGTATCTGTATCAACTGCCGCTGCTTATGGTCGCTTCACGAATAAGTCCGTAGCAACAAAACAAACCATCGATACAGTCCAACAACACCTAGAAAACAATGACTTAAAATCAGCATTCCTTACTAGTGCTAATACATTTGAAGAACTACTCTTCCCTGACCATGAAGAACTTGTCATTTGTAAAGAATTCTTCACTAGTCGTGGATATCCAACGATTATGACTGGTAGTGGTCCTACAATGGTAGTATTGCTGGATAAACCAATGGAAGCATTACAACTGCAAGAAGAGATCAAATCAGCAGGCCATGATTGGCTATCGCTCATTACAAAAACATGTACACAGGAGGACTTACCATGACAAAACGGTTACAACCAATACGCTTAGATGCGTATAAACCTCTACGCGAAGTCGTAAGTGAAACATTACGTCAAGCCATTCAAGACGGCGTGTTAAAACCGGGCGAACGCCTTATGGAAATTCCTCTAGCTGAAGAACTTGGTGTGAGCCGTACACCAATTCGCGAAGCCATTCGTAAGCTTGAGCTCGAAGGTTTTGTTGTCATGGTTCCTCGCCGTGGTACATATGTAGCCAATATATCGTTAAAGGATATTACTCAAGTATTCGAAATTCGGTCTGCTCTGGAAGAGCTCGCAGCAGGCCTTGCTGCCGAACGCATAACCGAAGAGGAAATCGAAACACTAGAACGAATGCTCGTAGCGATCGGCGACCATATGGAGAATAAAGACATGGAGTCCGTCGTAACAGCAGACGTAGAATTCCATGAAGTACTATATCGCGCATCTCGTAACGAACGTTTAGCAGATATCGTACACAACTTGCGTGAGCAAACCTATCGATTCCGTAGCTTCTCTATGAATCAACCGGGCCGACTAAGAAAGACATGGGAAGAGCACCGTCAATTGGTAGAGGCCATTGCTTCACATAATGCTACTCAAGCTCGTAAGTTGGCAAGAATTCACATGGAACATTCCGAACAAACCTTATTACAAGGCATGGAGGAATCACCGGAATTCACTAAAGCTTAAAGAAACATTCTAGTTGCTCATCTTATTTACTATACAATAATAAATTATTAATAAAATCCTTCACTCTTGTGAGGGATTTTTGTTTTACATAGTCTATAGAAATTGATACAATATCATTAATAATTATAAGAATTCTTTTTATGAGAAAGGAGCGTTTTTATGGAAGCAATGCTCAATGATGCTATTTCTACCATTAATGGCTATTTATGGAGTTATTTCATCATCTTTATCCTCATCGGCGCAGGTCTCTTCTTTACGATGACAACGAATTTTGTACAAATTCGTATGATCAAAGAAATGATTCGCCTTGTAATCAATGGTGCAGGTAGTTCTACAGAAAAAAATCATGTATCCTCATTCCAAGCGTTCTGTGTTAGTACCGCATCTCGTGTAGGTGTTGGTAACATCGCAGGTATTGCGATTGCTGTTGTACTCGGTGGTCCTGGTGCTATTTTCTGGATGTGGGTTATCGCTCTTATTGGTGCTGCTACAGGTTTCATCGAATCTACATTAGCACAAATCTACAAAGAACCTGTTGCTAAAGGCGGCTTTTACGGCGGCCCAGCATACTATATTCGCTATGGCTTAAACAACAAAGCATTATCTGTTTTATTTGCAATTTTGATCAGTATTACATACGGTTGGATTTACAACTCTGTACAAGCTAATACATTAGCTGCATCTCTTCAAGTATTCAACTTTGATGTATCCTATACAGGCGCTGTAGTAGCAATACTTCTTGGCCTCATTATTTTTGGTGGTATTCATCGCGTTGCAAAAGCATCTGAAATCATCGTTCCTATCATGGCGGTTTTATATATTGCTACTGCATTATTCGTAGTCATTATGAACATCACCCAATTCCCACATGTTATTTATACTATTATTAGCTCAGCCTTTGAACCAGTAGCAGCAGGTGGTGGCTTATTAGGTGCCACTGTAATGAATGGTATTAAACGTGGTCTATTCTCCAACGAAGCTGGTGAAGGTTCTGTGCCTAATGCAGCGGCTACTGCGGCTGTTAACCATCCTGTTGAACAAGGTCTTGTACAAGCATTTGGTGTATTCCTTGATACTTTCATCATTTGTACAGCTTCAGCATTCATTGTACTCATGGTTGGCGACTATAGCACAACAGGTTTAACTGGTGTTGCTCTAGTACAACATAATCTAGAACAACAACTTGGTTCTTGGGCTCCAACAGCGGTAGCAATCTTTATCGTAATGTTCTCCTTCAGTTCCTTAATTGGTAACTATTACTACGGCGAAATTAATATTAGCCACTTAACAGAAAAGAAATTCTATCTTCATTTATTCCGTATTGGTGTAATAATCATGACATTCGTAGGCTCTATTGCCTCCCTTGATCTAGTATGGAATTTAGCCGATTTATTCATGGCCTTCTTAGTATTAACTAATATTAGTTCCATCGTACGTATGGGACGTACTGCAGGTCTTGCTCTTGATGACTATATCAAACAACGCAAGGCAGGCATCGAAACACCTGTATTTAACCGTTCTGTTCTTAATCATTCATACGGTATCGTATGGTGGGGTGACGGTCAAACTACAGACTCTTCTGTACCTCCTACTCCAGTGGAAGCTACAATGGAAAAATAAAATATATTCTCTTTAGAGATCGGTGAAAGTATATTTCATCGGTCTCTTTTTATTTTTGTAAAAGTATCCATTTATACTGTAAAAACTACGATTTATATCTAACTCCAGGAGTGACTATAATCACAGTAAATATCTATATTCTATACACTTTTCAAGCATTAAAAACTATAGAATATAGTTATAAAATTATAAAGGGTATTATGTATACAACGTCGAATACTACAGTATGTCTAAAATTAGCAAAACTTAATTTACTCTTATATACAGGAGGTTATTATGAGTGGTTATAATCCTTATGAAAACATGCTAAATACGTTAGATGTAGCAGCAGAAAAGCTCGGTTATTCTCGTAGTGAGTACGAAGTATTACGTCATCCTGAACGAGAACTAAAAGTAGCTGTACCTCTTCAACTAGACAATGGTGAAGTTCGCGTATATGAAGGTTACCGTTGCCAACACTCCACATTACGTGGTAGCGCTAAAGGTGGTCTTCGCTTCCATCCTGACTCCGACGAAAACGAAGTTCGTGCATTGGCAGCTTGGATGACTATTAAAAATGCTATCGCTAACATTCCTTATGGCGGTGGTAAAGGCGGTATCAAGGTTGATCCTAAAACATTGAACCCTCGCGAATTAGAACGCTTGACTCGTAACTTTGTACGTCGTATTGCTCCTATCATTGGCGTAAATACTGACGTGCCAGCACCAGACGTAAATACAAACGCCCAAATCATGAGCTGGATTGCTGACGAATACAGCACATTAAAAGGCGAATGGAGCCCTGGTATCGTTACTGGTAAACCTATTGAAGTAGGCGGATCCTTAGGTCGTAATGAAGCAACTGGTCGCGGCTGTCTCATCGCATTACAAAGTTACTTAGCTAAGAAAAACTTAGACATTAAAAACCTTACTGTAGCAGTTCAAGGCTTCGGTAACGTAGGTTCCGTAGGTGCTCGTCTCATTGCGCAAGCAGGCGCTAAAGTTGTTGCTATCGGCGACGTAAGCGTTAATATCTACAACCCTAATGGTATTGATGTGGAAAAAGCATACGAATATGCTAACTCCCATGGTCGTTCCCTTGAAGGTTACAGCGAGCCAGGTATGACTACAATTGGCGCTCAAGAATTATTGGCTCAACCAGTTGATGTATTGTACATGGCAGCTCTTGAAAACCAATTGAACAAAGACAACATGGAAAACATCCAAGCTAAAATCATCTTGGAAGGTGCTAATGGCCCTACTACTAATGATGCAGATAAATACTTCTATGAAAAAGGTATCGACATCATTCCTGACGTTCTTGCAAACGGCGGCGGCGTAGTTGTATCCTACTATGAATGGGTACAAAACAAAGCAAGCTTCTACTGGACTGAAGAAGAAGTTAATGAACGCTTAACTAAAAATATGCAAAATAGCTTTGAAGCAGTTTGGGAAATGCAACATAAATACAATGTACCTCCTCGTCAAGCAGCGTACATGGTTGCCCTTGAACGCCTCGTAGTAGAAACTAAATGGCGCGGCTACAACTGCTAATACTTTCAACCTCCATAACATTTAGCCATAAAAAAGGCGTAAGCTCATATCGAGCTTACGCCTTTTTACAGAGCCAAGCACTGCTGGAATTGTTTGACCTACGATAAGGTTCAATACCAATGGCCAGTATGGCAGGCCAAGCAATGGGCTTAGCCATAACGGTACACATAATGCTGGAACAAAGATAATCGGTAGAATCGCCCACCAAGCGCTAAGGCCAAGCTTACGCATACCTACGATTATACCTGTTGTTAAAATACCAACGCCAAAACCGCCCATCATATCGAGGATACCAAGACCACCGAATAGGAAGTTAGAAATGAGGTTACCAATCCCCATTGGAATTACCAAAAACGGAAAGGCATAAGCAAGTGCATATAATGATGTTGCTATACGAATTTGATACGCTCCGAAATATAGTACGACGATGTACAATGCCACAACCATGGCAGAAATAGTCAATTTACGTGTAGTAATCATAACACTCACCTCCTCAAATAAAAAAAAGCATGGCAAAACTACCATGCTATAAATGCTTATGAATTTCCGTAGTTTTGTTTAGAGACAGGATGGTTTCAAACTGTCTTATTTAGTTGTCGCCTTTAGGCAGTTCTAATATTAACATATATCTAATATTTTCGCAATCAATTTGGTTGTAGGCGGACTTATATGTAAATCTACTATTAGTGTTAAGTTGGTAAGGACGGGGTGTCAGGAGATACCTTTCCTCATCGCTCCACTGGCTATACGGTCATCGGCCTAGGGCCTCGACCTGCCAAAGTCGCTCTTTGAAAAGGTATCTCCTGCCACTGCGAATTTAGTTAATCAACAAATAAACTAATATTAGCGACGTAGAAGTCCGCCTCAAGGCAAACATAGTATCTTATCTATTAGTATATATAGCAAAGTAGCCGCCTAAAAGGCGACTACTTGCCTAAGCCAGTTTATAGGTATTATAGATCCGATTATTATAGAGCAGGGTCTTTAACGCCATTTGCTTCAAAGGCAGCTTGTCTGTCGATACAGGTGCCGCAGTGTCCGCATGGTTTGTCGCCGCCTTCGTAACAGGACCATGTTAGGTGGTATGGTACGCCGAGTCGTAGGCCTTCTTTTACGACGTCTGCTTTGTTATGGTTGATGAATGGTGCTTCTAAGGAGCATTCTTTGCCGGATCCTTCGAAGATAGCATCACCCATGGATTTATAGAAGTGTTCTGTACAGTCTGGGTATGCGTTACCAGCCGCATCATCGCTATGGGCACCATAGTAGATATAGCCGCAGTCTAGAGATAAGGCTAAGGAAGCCGCCGCAGATAGGAACAGACCATTTCTAAATGGCACATAGGTGCTAACCGTACCTTCCCCTTCTGTTTCTTGTTGTTCCTTGTATGAGCCTTGAGGTATTGCCTCTGTAGATTGGGTCAATAAAGAGCAATTGCTGAAGGCAAACAATTTAGTGACATCCATCGTTTTACCTTCAATACCATAATAAGCGAGAATAGATGCAGCAGCCTCTAGTTCTTTACTATGTTTTTGACCATATTGAATGGATAACGGCACTACATTGTCTTTGCCAAATCTTTCAATAGCTAACGCTAAACATGTAGTACTATCTACCCCACCGCTGAATAAGACAACAGCCTTTTGTTTTTGAGCCATAAGGTCTCCTTTCACCTATTACAACAGCCCCATCCTAAGATGAGGCTGTAGATTATACTTTCAATATATTATAAATCGATATCTAATTCTACTGGGCAGTGATCAGAGCCAAAGATTTGTTGGTGAATTTTAGCTTCTTGAATTTTGTCGTCAAGACGTTTAGAGGTGATGAAGTAGTCAATTCTCCATCCCGTATTTCGTTCACGAGCTTTGCCCATATAAGACCACCAGCTATATTCTTCAATAGCATCTGGATAGAGGTGACGGAATGTGTCTGTAAAACCAGCACCTAACAGTTCGGTCATTTTTGCACGCTCTTCGTCGGAGAAGCCTGCATTTTTACGGTTTGTCTTAGGATTTTTAAGGTCGATTTCTTGATGTGCTACATTGAGGTCACCACAGAGAATGACTGGTTTTTTCTTATCTAATTCAAGCAAATAGTTGCGGAATACATCTTCCCAAGTCATGCGGTACTCAAGACGAGCCAATTCACGTTGGCTATTTGGCGTATAGCAACATACTAAATAGAAATTGTCATATTCAGCAGTAATAACACGGCCCTCTTGATCGTGTTCTTCAATGCCGATACCATTAGTTACGGACAACGGTTTAATACGCGTGAATACAGCCGTACCACTATAGCCTTTTTTCACAGCACTATTCCAATATTGCTCATAACCTGGCAATTCCAAAGAAATTTGATCAGGTTGCAATTTCGTTTCTTGTAAACAGAAAATATCTGCATCCAGTTCGTTAAAGGATTCCATAAATCCTTTTGTTACAGCGGCACGAAGGCCGTTTACATTCCAAGAAATTAATTTCAATGCTTACTCCTTATTCTAATAGTGCTTTTACATACAAATATAGTTTGTGAAAGCCTCTATTTCAACAATTTCCTTATATTTCAAAAAGATTCTTATTTATGCTAGCAATTATAGTATGTTATACAGTTTAGCCAGAAAATTGTACATTACTATTGTTTGTGTTTCTTTGCATGTCTTGCTTCCGCACGAGCCTTTCGAGCGTTTTCATTTGCTTTAAGATCACTTTCACGTTTTTCACGGAAATAATTAGCTATGGACGATAAAACAAGAATTACCAACACCGTAACATTAAACATGCCTGGACCAAAGGTATAGATGTGATAACACAAATAACCAAACGCAACAAGGGTTAGTAGATGTTTTAAAATTTTCATTTGCCCTCCTGTATTATCGTAATGTTTCAACACCAGTCTTAAGTGGGAAACCGTCATAGGTTACCCAATCACTAGAGCTACCAACATATAAAGCCGATTCTAGCCCTACTTCGCTCATAGTTAACATCGCATTACATGCGGTTACCCCTGAGCCACAGTAAGTCACTACAGGTCTATTTTGGTAGATTTCATTATAATACTGAGCTTCTAAATCTTTTACAGACTTAGGACCATCTACGGTATAACCACTTTCATAAAAATGATTA
>JAWERH010000049.1:0-5934 GCA_032482215.1 Veillonella sp.
ATTTTGTTACCCTTTCATTTGTTCCTATACTGGTTACTTATCCATAATCATCCATTACAGATACACACTATTGCCTTTTTATTGTATACTATTTTGCCCTAATTGTGTTAAAAAATTATAATATTTTTTTATTTCTTTTTGAAAGTATCATCAGTTACCCAATTTTCTTTCACAATTTGCTTGCTACGGCCTACGGCTAACGCCTTATCTGGTACATTTTTAGTAATGGTAGAACCTGCACCTACATAGCTATAATTACCTACTGTTACAGGAGCTACTAAATTACTATTACAGCCTACAAAAGCACCATCGCCAATTGTCGTACGATGTTTAACTTTACCATCATAGTTTACAGTAATCGTACCGCAGCCAATATTAACACCAGAGCCTACGTCGCTGTCGCCGATATAGGAAAGATGTGGGAACTTAGTACCTTCCCCAACATTGGAGTTTTTAACCTCTACGAAGTTACCTACATGAACCTTATTACCAAGCACGGTATTAGGGCGCAAGTGAACATATGGACCTACATCTACACCGTCTTTTACTTCGCAGTCATGACCATATGTGAAGTGGATAATCGTATCATTACCTACTTTTACATTCGTCAAACGAGTATGTGGACCAATTTCACAGCGCTCACCAATGACAGTATTTCCTTCGAGGATTGTGCCAGGATGCAAGATTGTATCAGCTCCTACTGTTACCTCTGGAGCTACATAAGTATTGGCTGGATCAATAATAGTAACACCAGCTGTCATTAGCTCAACATTTTTACGATGTTTCAAAATAGCTTCGGCTTCCGCTAATTGCAAGCGAGAGTTTACGCCTAGAGACTCTTCAAAGTCCTTTGTCATATATGCGCTTACCTTGTCGCCACCATTTACAAGAATACCAACTACATCTGTGATATACAATTCACCTTGTGCATTATCATCAGATAATTGGTCTAAGCAAGGCCATAATTTTTCACTATCAAAAGCATACATGCCTGTATTAACTTCTTGAACAGCTAATTCCTCTGGTTTACCATCTTTTTGCTCTACAATGCGAACTACAGAACCTTCTTCATTGCGGATAATACGACCATAACCTGTTGGATTCGGCATATGAGCTGTTAAAATTGTCGCTGCTGCACCAGAATTTTTATGTTCTTCTAACAGTGCTTCTAAACTTTCTTTTGTAACAAGTGGTGTATCGCCACAAAGTAATAAGATAGTACCATCATAATCGCCAAGTACTGGTTGAGCCATTTTTACAGCATGACCTGTACCATTTTGCTCTTCTTGACGAACAAATTCAGCGCGGTCCCCCAAGTAATTATGTACCGCATCACCGCCAAAGCCTACGATAACCACATCGCGATTTGTACCGATAGACTGAACCGTTTCAAGAACGCGCTCTACCATCGCCTTACCGCCAACCTTGTGCAATACCTTTGGCAATTTAGACTTCATGCGCGTACCCTTACCAGCAGCTAAAATAAGGCTTGCAATATTCATAGTAATCTCCTATCTGTTATCTCTCATATATCTGACTTTTTAATAGTACTTACATCATATTAGCCCATTGTCCAATATGCGATCTAAAGTCATTATATCTAACTATAATGTATCTAATATTAATTGTTTATTCTTCATCAAATACTGGTTCTATGTTAATTTTCTTTGTATTTTCATCAATACCATAGAACGTAAATAATGATTCATAATCATCGATTAATTTTGGATTTGGCTCTGCCGTTGCTACAAGAACACCGGTCCCAACAACGACACCACTCATTTCTAAAACAAGTTCTTTAAGACCTTTTGCAGTGCCCCCTGCTTTCATAAAATCATCGATAATTAAAACCCTAGCATTTGGAGGAATAGCTCTCTTCGTAAGCGTCATCGTTTGAATACGACCAGAAGATCCTGTTACATAGTTAATACTAATAGCGGACCCTTCTGTTACCTTACTATCACGACGAGCAATGACGAGAGGTTTGTTGAAAGCTCGTGCTACCATGACAGCTAACGGAATCCCCTTTGTTTCAACGGTCAGAATATAATCAGGGTTGCGGTCCATAAAACGGGTCATAATAATTTCCCCAAGGCGTGTCATTACATGCCAATCATATAAGATATCAGACATATAAATAAACCCACCAGGAATAATACGATCTGGCTCCATCAAGCGAGTTTGCACAGCTCGTAAAATATCATTAGCCTGAGTACCCTTACGATGAGGAATAAAACGCACTCCGCCTGCTACGCCAGCTACGGTTTCTAATGTACCAAGTTGAAAATGCTCCATAGACTGTCTCACACAGGTTAAGTCTTCACTAACCGTAGACTTTGCCATGCCAAAGAAGTCACAGAAATAATTTAAAGGAATCAATTTTTGCGGTGAATCAACTAACAATTTAGTCATTGCCACCATGCGTTCCACACGCCGTACTTTATCCATAGAATTTCCTTTACCATTCATCATATAACTATTGATTACACTCATGTAACAAATGTCATGAGTTATTTCAAATATATCTGTGTTTATTATACCATAATTTCCGAATATTCGAGGTTATAGAAACATTATAATTCGGCAAAATAAAAACTCTCTAGTCCTCATATAATACTGTAAGTTTAGACCTTATAGTCTATTACACTATTATATGTACTAGAGAGTTTTTATTATAAAACGTAAACCTTCACAGTTTGACGACCAAACTGCAATGCTTCAGAACGAGAATCATAAGCTAAGTCAATTCTATGACCTTTGATAGCGCCACCAACATCATCAGCTACAGCATAACCATAACCTTCAATGTATAATCGCGTACCTAATGGAATTAATTTTGGATCTACAGATACGATGCCCTTCTTTAAGCGACTACCTGTAGCCGTATAATTACCATTGCCAGGATCTTGAGCAGAATAAGCACTAGCTTGCATAGTTAAAACGCGAGAGTATTTATTTGGTACACCATTATGACTTAATTCTGTACCATGTCCACCATAACGAGTCTCCATCTTTTCTAAAGCATTCATCGTACTAGGACCAACGCGACCATCTACAGCGAGTCCCTTTGACTTTTGAAATTTCCGTACAGCTTGTTCCGTATTATGACCGTAAATACCATCTACAGAATCATGTAAAAAACCTTGATGCTTTAACATGGTTTGCACCTTGCTAACATGGTGCCCCCGTTGTCCCCGATCAATCGTTTTTGCCAATGATATGGAAGATACCATTGTAGTCATACAAACAAGCGTACATGCGATAATTATTTTCTTAACCATATACACCTCACCTTACATCAGTAGTATACTATACAGTTTTAAATAATCTATAAACCATATTGAGATAGCAATACAAAAAATGCATATATAATGCACGTTTTTAACTATATCTCAAATCTAGTACTACATATATATCATAGAAATATAGTATAGCAATGAAAAATCTCCATTAAAGTCTACCTAATCAAGTAAAGTTTTTACGTTTTGATTTTATAGACAGTCAATAATGGAGACTTTTATAATAACTATTTAATTTTAGCAGTTATGATATACACCTATATGGCATTCCTTACGCTTAGTACCAATAATGCGTAAGTAAATATAGCCAATAACGGCAGAAATGATGGAACCTATTAATACGCCACCCTTAGCCATCTCTTGAGCATGACCTGGATCAAAAGCTAAAACAGAAACAAATATACTCATAGTAAAACCAATACCACATACAATGGAGGTACCATAAATAAATTTCCAGTTAGCTTCTGCTGGCATAGGTACAATACCTAACTTGATCATCCCAAACATAGCACCAAAGATACCGATTTGTTTACCTAAAATAAGGCCTAGTGCAACACCTAAAACAACAGGATGTGTTAAATCTGCTACACCGAATCCAGCAAGACTTACACCGGCATTAAAGAAAGCAAAAATAGGAACAATCACAAAGCTTACCCAGTTAGATAAATAATGTTCCCAATGTTGCATTGGTCTAACATATTTACGACCAATCTTACCGCGTTCTGGAATTGTCATCGCCAAGATTACACCGGCCATAGTAGCATGTAATCCAGAGCGAAGTATACAATACCATAGAATCAAACCAAGAATGATATAGGATAAAGATCTAACATAACCAGACCGATTACAGTAAATCAATAAACCCGTTACAACAACGGCACCAAATAAATAGAAAAGATTCAGATTTGATGCATAGAATATAGCAATAACGATAATAGCAATCAAATCATCAATAACAGCTAAGGCGGTCAAAAAGACCTTCATAGAGTTAGGAACTCTAGATCCCAATGCAGTTATAACACCTATAGCAAAAGCAATGTCTGTCGCTGTTGGAATAGCCCAACCATGAACATACACTTCACTAGAGCCTGCAATAAGATAATAAATAATAGCAGGTACTAACACACCAAATAATGCAGCAATACCTGGCATAATACGCTTTGCATTCGTATTAAGCTCGCCACTCACCAATTCACGTTTTACTTCTAATCCAACAAAGAGGAAGAAAATTGCCATTAGTGCATCATTAACCCACTCCATAGTTGTTAATGGACCTAGCTTTAAATTAACAAGTGACATATACTGTGTCGCCAATGGAGAGTTTGCTACGATTAATGCAATAAGTGTAGCTCCTAGTAGAACAGCAGTCGCCGAACCAGGAGAACGTAAAAATACAAATATCCGTTCCATATGATTCCTTCCTAATATAATACGTTCATTATTTATGCTTAAAAGTTCTTATTTTATATGCCAAAATTAAAACTATAGCACCTAATAAACCAGAAATAATAGAACCTATAAAGATACCAATTTTAGCCATTTCTTGATTGACACCAGGTGGAAATGCCAATGTAGCTACAAATAAGCTCATAGTAAAACCAATACCACAAACGATGGCAGTACCATAAACCTCTGGCCATGTTGTATTAGTAGGCATCTTGATAATCTTAGATTTAACTAAAACGAAAACTGCAGAGAAAATACCAAACTGTTTACCTAAAATAAGGCCTAATGAAACACCTAGTACAACAGGATGGAATAAATGATCTACTGAAACATCAGCAAAGGATACCCCTGCATTTAAGAAACTAAATAAAGGAATAATTAAAAAATTAACCCAATGCTTCAGTTTATCTGCCCATTTATGCATAGGATATACTGTTTCACCATCAAGTTTACCTGTTGCAGGAATCGTCATAGCTAAGACAACACCTGCAATGGTTGCATGAACGCCAGACTTTAATACAAAATACCAAAGAACTGCACCCAATACACCATATAATACAGGTCTTACATACCCCTGTTTATTAGTATACCACAATGCACCTGTTACGATAGCGGCACCAATCAAATACGGGAAATCTACGCCGTCACCGTAGAAGATAGCTATAACGATAATAGCAATTAAATCATCAATAACAGCTAAGGCAGAAAGAAAAGCTTTCATAGCTTGAGATACACGTTTACCAAGCATCATAATAACACCTATGGCAAATGCAATATCTGTAGCTGTCGGAATCCCCCATCCATGGGTATACTCAGGGACAGAACCAGCAATTAAGAAATATACTAAAGCAGGTGTAACAACACCTGCAAAAGCGGCTAAAAGTGGTAATACTCTTTTTGAATTTGTATTCAATTCGCCAGAAATCATTTCTGATTTAATCTCTAGCCCTACATATAGGAAAAAGAGTGCCATTAACGCATCATTAACCCATTCCAGTATATCCATTGGTCCCCAATAGACGTGCATTAAAGAAAAATACTGTTCTGCTAATGAAGAGTTTGCCGTAATAACACCAAGAATAGCGGCAAGTAAGAGCATAATACCGCCAGATGATTCAGACTGAATAAATGCTTTTATATAATTCATAGTAACTACCACTTTCTCAATCATAAAATAAATACAAATTTT
>JAWERH010000050.1:0-6384 GCA_032482215.1 Veillonella sp.
TTACTGTTGCTTACCAATGATGGTGTTTGGGGACACTCAATCATCAATGGTAATAAACATGTATCCAAGGTTTATTACGTAGAATATGATGGTGAGTTAACAGAAGAAGGAATTCAACGTATAAAAGAGGGGATTGTACTAGGTGACGGAACCCATTGCAAGCCTGCTTTAATTGATGTTGTATCTTCTCAATCTCTGCATATTACCATTGAAGAAGGCAAATATCATCAAGTAAAACGTATGATTGGTGCTGCAGGCGGTACTGTTACATATTTAAAACGGTTAACTATAGGCCATATAGATTTAATAGGCATAGAAGAGGTTGGTTCTATACAGGACTTAACCATTGGTGATATAGAGGCTTTCAAAAAATAGCATAAAATTCTATTCAATATAGGTATTTTATGGTAAGATTAATTGTACTTTATAGACTAGGAGCATGATTATGAATGGTTTAAATCTGCTACAACAGTATATTAAAGAGCAAGAATTAACAGGCGTCATTTTGATGAGCCCTATAAATTTACATTATTTTGCTGGTTTTACTGGTACTACAGGCTTTGCTATCATTACACAAGATAAAGCCTTTATGATTACTGATTTCAGATATACTGAGCAAGCTACAAAACAATGTGAAGGATATACAGTCATTCAATATGAATCCTCTGTTATGGATACTCTTGTAGATATATTCAATGAGCATCATATTCACGAAGGTTTGTTCGGTATTGAAGGCAAGCAAATGCCGGTAGATACGTATGAAACTTTATGTGATACATTAGATGAACGCTTTAATTTTACATCTATCAATTTTGCTAAACTTCGAGCAGTTAAGCGAGAAGATGAATTAGAATTATTGCGAAAAGCTGCTAAAATTGGTGACGACGCCTTTGCTGCATTATTACCCCAATTAAAGGTAGGGATGACAGAAAACGAAGCGCGCATCATATTAGAAACAGAAATGTTAAAACGTGGATCAGAGGAGCCTTCCTTTGCAACTATCGTTGCTTCTGGTAACCGTTCTAGTATGCCTCATGGTGTAGCTAGTGATAAGGTCATCGAAGCAGGTGATTTTGTTACCTTCGACTTTGGTGCCGTATATAAGGGTTACCATTCCGATATGACTAGAACTATTGTAATGGGTCCTGCCTCTGAATTACAAAAAAAGCTGTATAGTATAGTTTTAGAAGCACAAAAACGCGGCGTAGCTGCTGTTCGGGCTGGTATTACCGGTAAAGAACTCGATGCAGTATGTCGTGATTATATCAAAGAACATGGATATACCAAGGAATTTAATCATGGTACTGGTCATGGCGTAGGTCTTGAGATTCACGAAGAACCAGTGGCTAATACAAAATCCGATACGGTATTTACAGAAAATATGATCATTACGGTAGAGCCTGGTATTTATATTACAGGTACTATCGGATTGAGAATAGAGGATAGTGTCATCGTCAAATCTGACGGCTATGAGGTGTTGACACATAGTCCAAAAGAGTTAATTGAAATAGGTATTTAGAAGGAGAAGAGTTAGATGATTTCCAGTAATGATTTTCGTCCAGGTGTAACCGTTGAAATCGACGGTAATGTATGGCAAGTAGTTGATTTCCAACACGTTAAACCAGGTAAAGGTGCTGCATTCGTACGTACTAAAATGAAAAATTTGCAAACTGGTTCTGTAGTAGAACGTACGTTCAATGCTGGTGAAAAAGTGCCTAAAGCACATGTTGACCGTCGTCGTATGCAATACTTATACGAATCTGATGGCACTTACACATTCATGGATAACGAAACTTACGATCAAGTTGAACTTAACCTTGAACAACTAGGTGATGCTAAAAACTTCCTTCTTGAAAATATGGAAGTATCCATCATGTTCTTCCAAGGTATCGTAATCGGTATCGATTTACCTGTAGCTGTTGAACTTCGAGTAGTTGAAACAGACCCTGGTATCCGTGGTGATACTGCTACTGGTGGTAACAAACCAGCTGTATTGGAAACAGGCTACACTGTAAAAGTACCTCTCTTCATTGAAGTAGATGATGTACTTCGTATTGATACTCGTACAGGTCAATACATCGAACGTGCCTAATACTTATTGATATGTATTGGGGCTAGATCTTTTCATGGAATCTGATTCCCCATATATCTAACATTTGCACTGTAAGCACTTGTCGTCTATGTAATTATATATAGGGACAAGTGCTTTTTTTGAAAGAGGCCAGTATGACCAAGAAAAATACTGAACTAGAGTCGGGTAAAATTAAGATTAGTGAAGATGTATATGCTACGATTGTCACTATAGCAGCACTTGAAACAAAGGGTATACATCATATGAGCTCCACCTTTAATGATGGTGTTAATACCTTCTTTAGACGTAAATCTGATCATGAAGGTGTTAAGATATCATTTAATGATGAAGGGGCAATTTCTGTTACTTTATATGTTTGCATTCAATATGGGTACCGTATCCCTGATGTGGCCTTACGTTTACAAGAACGTATCAAAACAGCTTTAGTTTCTTATACAGAAATTGAGGTACAAACCATTGATGTAGTGGTACAAGACATTATTTTTGATGATTTAGTAACACCATCACAGCCTTAGGAGGGTATCTATATGAGTTCAGACAATCAATTAAACTATGGATTAGATATGGATACCATTGATATTGCAGATTCTGTCATCATCGATGTAGCTACTAAAACGTTAGCTACGATTCCAGGTATTCATTCTTTAAGCCCTCGCTTTTACGATGAATTAGTAGAGGGCATTACACATGCCTTTGGTCAACGTAGTTTACCAGGTATCAATGTTAAACATCGCAAAGGTTTTATTGAAATCAATATTTATATTAAAGCCTTGTATGGATACAATCTTATTGAATTATCCAAACAATTGCAGTTAGAAATCAAACAAACCTTAAAGAATATGCTTGATCTTGATCATGTTAAGGTTGATGTTCATATTGAAGGTATTGTTAAAGAAAAGGAGCCAACTCCACATGGTAATTAAGCGAAATCGACGTGAAGCACGTCAATACGCATTTCAAATGTTATATGCTAATGAATTTCATGCTGACCAAAGTGATGTTCAATTTCCAGAAGGACATATTCATAAATCTATGGATAATGCCTATGCGAATAACATTATAAATGGTGTATTATCATCTTCTGAAATTATAGATGCAGCATTACAGCCATTTTGTAAATCACGTAAAGTTGAAAACTTAGACAAGGTTGATCGTGCTATTTTACGTATTGCTTTATGGGAAATGACAAATGAAGATGAACCTTTAGAACCATCTATAGCTATTAATGAAGCTATTCAATTAGCTAAAGATTTTGGTTCTGATTCTTCCTATAAATTAATTAATGCAATTCTAGATGCATATAATAAGAGTAAATAATGAAACGATATTACTTAGGCATTGATACTAGTTGCTACACTACCAGTTGTGCCATTATAGACAGCGACTTTCAAATAGTTGGGGAAGCCCGCAAAATATTAGAGGTCAAACAAGGTGAGCGAGGACTACAACAATCAAATATGGTCTTTCAACATACAAAGGCATTGCCTAAGTTGATATCTGAATTGCCACAACTACCAATTAGTGGTATCGGTGTTAGTGGTTTTCCTAGACGTGAGGAAAATTCCTATATGCCAGCCTTTATGGTAGGGCTAGGGTATGGTCAATCTCTAAGTCATATGATGAATGTACCTTTACAAGTTTTTGCACATCAAGAAAATCATATTTTAGCTGCCCTTCGAGAACTAAAAACTATTCCTAAAGATCCATTTTTAGCACTTCATTTATCTGGTGGTACTACGGAGCTCATATATTGTCATTATAAAGGAGAAGGCATATTTGAGTCTCACATTATTGGCGGCTCTAAGGATTTACAAGGCGGTCAATATGTAGATCGTATTGGTGTTGCAATGAGTTTGCCATTTCCTGCAGGCAAACATCTAGAATCATTAGCATTACAAACTACAGAATATGAACCATTACCATCTTCTGTAAAAGAAGGTTGGATAAGCTTTGCTGGGCCATGTAGTGCGGCTATGCGACGCATTAGTGCTTCCATGAGTGATTTAGACAAGTCTAATTTGGCGAGAGCTGTATTCACCTCCATAGGAAATGCGTTAGAAAAAATGATTACCTATCATTTACAAAATAAGCCTGTTCAAACATTAATTGCCGTTGGTGGCGTAATGAGTAATAGTATACTTCGTCATCGTATGAAGCATTATTGTATACGTAATCACATTACATTACATGTGGCACAGCCACAATTTTCTGTAGATAATGCCACTGGCAATGCTTTTGGCGCTGCTTTTTTACAAGAAACTAGAGGATAATCGTGAATGTATTAACCATTACACAATTAAACAATCTTATAAAGCGCACCTTAGACCGTGAATATCTACTTAAGAATGTCTATGTTAGCGGTACTATTATTAACGCAAAGCGTCATAGTAGTGGTCACATGTATTTCTCGTTAAAAGACGAAGAATCTGCTATTGATGTTACCATGTGGTCTAGTACCGTTATGCAAAAGGGCCTTGCCAATGCCATTCAGAATGGTTTATTAGTGACTGTAAAAGCATCTGTTAATTTCTACAATAAAATGGGGCGTTTAAATCTTATTGCATCGGATATGCAAATAGGGTCTAAAAGCCCATTACAGCTCGAATTTGATGCGTTAAAACGAGAATTAACGGTGCTAGGATACTTTGATGACAGCCACAAACAAAGTCTTCCATACATGGCAAGTTGCATAGGTATTGTTACATCTCAATCTGGCGCTGTATTGCATGATATTTTACATGTTAGTGAGAGACGTAACCCATTAGTGCAATTTAAATTGTTCTCCGTTCCTGTCCAAGGCAATACTGCAGGACCTGTTATTGCAAGAGGTATTGCTGCTGCCGATGCTGATCCAGAGGTAGACCTTATCATCGTTGGTCGTGGTGGTGGATCTATGGAGGATTTATGGTGTTTCAATGATAGAGCTGTTGTAGAGGCTATTTATACTGCTAATACACCAGTTATCTCAGCAGTAGGTCATGAAACAGATTATACTTTATGTGATTATGTAGCAGATGCTCGTGGTGCAACGCCAAGCCACGCTGCAGAAATGGCTGTACTTCCTATTACTACACTACAAGATCAATTAACAGAAAAAGAAGAATACCTACACGAGTTTATACGTTATACATTACAGCAGAAACGTACAGATTTAACATTGCTCTTTAATCGTAGATTAGGTATTCCTGCTCTACAATTTTTACATAAACAAAAAACACATTTACAAGAGCTTTCACAATCATTAACTAATGCTACAAAAGAACGATGCAATACAGAGAAACATAGTTTAGCATTATTAGCTCAACAATTAGAATCTCTTAATCCATTACAAATGATGGTAAAAGGGTTTGCAAAGGTTGAACATAATGATAAACCTATAACGTCTGTTACTCAATTACATCCAAAGGATGATATACGAGTTACACTTGCTGATGGTTATGTGAATGCTACGGTAAAGGAGGCGCACAAAGATGGCCGCATCACTAAAAAGTTATGAAAAGAAATATAAAGCCTTAGAGGATATTGTGAAACAATTAGACGATGGTGATATGACCATCTCTGAACTCTTAACTCAATATAAAAAGGGCTTAACATTAGTAAAAGAATGTGCAGAAATGCTCGATTCGGTTGAAGATGAAGTTCAACAAATTATCGAAGAAGTCCGCATCAGTGAATAAGGAGATTCTATGTTCAAAGATTATTTAGCGTCTAGCAAACAACATATTGAACAATGGTTAGGTGAGGTATTAAGTAGCCCAAATCAAGAATTTAAACCTCTTTATGAATCCATGAGTTATAGCTTAATGCAAGGTGGAGTGTATCCATACATATTCCTTAGTACATGACGATTTACCAGCTATGGATAATGATGATTATCGCAGAGGTAATTTAACAAATCATAAAGTTTATGGTGAGGGTATGGCCATTCTAGCAGGTGATGGATTATTGACATATGCGTTTCAGCTAATGACTACTAATACAACTGCTACACCTCAACAAAAAATAGAGGCCATTCAATGCGTAGCTACTGCAGCGGGTCCTGAAGGTATGGTTGGTGGTCAAGCCTTCGATATGCTCAGTGAAGATAAGCATATACCACTAGAAGAATTAAAAGTTTTACACAGTGGAAAAACAGGTGCATTATTTAATGCATCTGTAGAATTAGGTCTTATTTTAAGCAATGCAGATACGACTACTCGAAAAGCGCTTATGGAATATGCTAATTGTTTAGGATTGTTATTCCAAATTACTGATGATATTCTAGATGTAACTGGTACAATTGAAGAATTAGG
>JAWERH010000051.1:0-5846 GCA_032482215.1 Veillonella sp.
CGTATATGTGGATTTTCCAAAGGCAGTAAATTCTTTAAAGCATATTAATTCTAAATTATATATTTTTCCAATCTTATTTAATAATTCCATTCTATCGCTTGTAGATAACAGATCATATTGGGGATTATACAAATTTTTGATGGGAATAGGATTCATTAATTTGATACTCCTTATTTTTATCTAGTACAAATACTCTTCACTATGTATTGATTCTATTCACTTAAATATTGCTGTAAGGTCTGGTTTTCTAATGGACCCAACTGTAAAGCCTTCCGACTTTTAATCGCATTAATAGCTAATGCTTCAAAGGTATCTTTATCAAAATCAGAAAACTCGTTAAAGGAGTTAAATACTATGAATCGTTGATTTATTAAATTAGGTAATACCGTTAAATCATTCGTTCTTACTTTATTTAACTCATTTCGTGCATAAGATTCATATCTCTCATCTCCTGAATTATTCTTGCTAAACCGATCTATATCAAGATTATCAGAATAATAGCTATATATAGCTTTCTGAGAGAAATCAAGTTTAGTCAATTTTCCAAATTCAAAATTATAATAAGCGTTGTTTCTATAAATATGTTCACTACCATACTTACCAATAATCGTTCCTGTAGAAAGATCCACTATATCATTATGCTTAACCGTATCTTCCTTTCTATATGATACATAGAAAGGTAGCTTTATAGTATATCCAGCGTGTGGACCTGTATATCGTTTCTCACTATCATAAAAGATCTCATGCCATATATCTCTATCACTTTCATCAAGACTAGAAATATTAGGATATAACTCATCAAGGCTCACATTAAAATGTGTTTCTTTAGCATCTATTCGAGGAATGAAAGTATTATATTTATTAAGATCTTTATTCCAAGCATCTAACAAACTTACATTTTCATCAAAAATACCAATGCCGTCTAACGTTATGTAATAAAGTTTATTATCCACCTCATGAACGGCAACTACATTATCAGCAATCTTACGATTTTCATTGCCATAATATAATCCACTCTCCTTAAGATCACTTAAATAAATCAGACTATTTTTAAAGTCTCCACTTGCCAAGAAATATATCAATACTCCCAATATGAGGATATAAAGCACTACTATTATACCGACAATATATCCAATCCATTTAAGTCCTCTCCTAAAATTCATAATCGCCCTCTCAAAACAATACTTATATTCTTAAAATCCGAATTGACATATTTCCTATTTAAAACAGTACTTTTCTAAACGCATAGATGCAAACAGCAATAAACATTAGCATTGAGAATACCGCAATAAGTCCACGGCTATAATATATGCTATCACGTTTTTGATAACATCCTGTGCACAGTGTAATAAGTGTAAAAATAGTCCAAGCACTCCCGTAGTTTACAATTACGGTATAATCTCTATCAATAATAATTTTAAGAATAAGTAGTACTAAACTTATAAGAGAAATAATAGATAAATATTTTGTTAAATCACCAAGAGCTCTATGTTTTTTTATGTACTCATACTCTTCATCAATAACAGTTTTACTAATTTCAAATTTATATATAGCTATCCCAGATATTATAGCTATTACAACAAAAGCACTACTTAATATTGAAAGTTTGTTCATTTTTTATCTCATCTCTTTTACAATACTCATTTACATAGTCTAAATTATAGCATACCGTATCCTTTCAAATATAATAAGCTATTGTTAAGCACAAAAAAGGCACCTCCAAGGAGGTGCCTCTTTGTTATAGTTTATAGGAGAGTTGTATTTTATTAATCTAAGTCGTAGAAACCAGATGGTTTATCGCTCAAGTTAATAATGATATTTTTCATTTGAGTATAGTGTTCAAGGATAACTTTGTGAGTTTCACGGCCGATACCAGATTGTTTGTAACCACCGAACGGTGCACCTGCTGGGATGGAGTTATATGTATTAACCCACATACGACCTGTTTCGATTGCACGAGCTACGCGGATGGCACGGTTAAGGTTTTGCGTGAATACGCCACCGCCAAGACCGTATAAGCTGTCATTAGCTTGTTCGATCACTTCTTCTTCGCTGTGGAATTTAATAACAACAGCTACAGGGCCGAAGATTTCTTCGCGAGCTACGCGCATATCGTTTGTAGCGTCTACGATAAGTGTAGGTCTAATGAAGCAACCTTTACCAAGTTCGCCATCAGTAATGCGTACACCACCAGCTGCAACGCGAGCGCCTTCTTCTTTAGCAAGATCTACATAGCTAAGTACTTTCTTAACTTGATCTTCGTAAATCAAGGCACCAAGTTGTGTAGATTCTTCCCAAGGTAAACCAACTTTTACTTTATCAAACAAAGCGGAAAGTTCAGCTACGAATTTATCGTAAATTGTATCTTGTACGAAGATACGGGAACCTGCGCAGCATACTTGACCTTGGTTGAAGAGGATACCGAGCATTGCCCCATCAAGAGCTTGTTTCCAGTTTGCATCTTCAAAGAAGATATTCGCAGATTTACCACCTAATTCCAAGGTAGCAGGAATCAAGCGTTCAGATGCTGCTTTATATACATCAAGACCTACTTCAGTGGAACCTGTGAAAGCAAGTTTGCTGAAACCAGGATGATCAAGGATATATTGACCAGATTTAGAGCCTTTACCTGTTACGATATTTACAACCCCTGGAGGCAAGATTTCTTTCAAAATATCACCTAATTCTAAAAGGCTAAGGGATGTATGGCTAGAAGGTTTGATAACAACTGTACAACCTGCTGCAAGAGCTGGTGCCAATTTCCAAGCTGCCATTAGGAACGGGAAGTTCCAAGGTACTACTTGACCTACAACGCCAATCGGTTCACGAAGGATGAGGTTCAATGTATTTTCATCAAATACTTGTGCGGAGCCTTCTTCGGAACGAAGTACACCTGCGAAGTAACGGAAATGGTCAGCACCAAGCGGAATATCTACATTCAAAGTTTCACGAATCGGTTTACCATTGTCATATGTTTCAACTTGTGCCAAGTGCTCTTTATGAGCATCAATAGCGTCAGCAATTTTTAACAAGTAATCAGCGCGCTCTATTTGAGATACTGTTTTCCAAGTTTTAAAAGCTTCTGTTGCAGCGTCTACCGCTTTATCAACATCGTCTTTCGTAGCCTCTGCACAGATAGCGAGTTGTTCGCCATTAGCAGGGTTATATACATTAAATTCAGCGCCGTCAGATGCAGCTACCCATTCATTATTAATTAATAGTCCATATCTTTCTTTAAGGTTCAAGCTCATAGCATTACCTCCTATGTAGGAATATAGATTGAGGAAGATGTCCTCTGTAATTTCATCATACGCCTTATATCTAAATATTTCAATCAGATATACTGTTTTCGATATACCACTTCTGCATCAATATACATAGCTTTAAGCTATAAAGAAAAACCGCACCCTCTAACACCATAGAGGATGCGGTTTTCTATATGATGACTTTTAGTCAATAATATATCTCATTTAATATCTATTAATATAGATTAACTAGATTGCATAGAATAATGAAGCAAAAAGGACCACGTAGTTATATATAACTATGCTTTTCGACGTTCTCCATTATTTCTATTGTTTTGACGGCCACCGTTGTCACGATTGTTATTTCGACGTTGACCATTATTATTTCTATTGCGGTTATTATCGTTATTCTTTGGTTTTTCTGGTTGCAATGCTTTTACAGATAAACCGATACGATTACGTTTTACATCAACAGAAATGATTTGAGCTTCGATGATGTCGCCTACAGCAAGCACATCAGATGGATGTTGACGGCTGTTACAAAGTTCACTGCGATGCAATAGACCATTAGTTTTAAGTCCAAAGTCTACAAAGGCACCGAAGTCAACTACGTTATGAACCGTACCTTTTACCACAGTGCCGACCTTGATATCTTCAAGGCTTACTACATGTTTTCTCGTAAGCGGTGCCGGTAAATCTTCACGAGGGTCACGACCTGGTTTTGCCAAAGCAGCTAGAATATCTCGTACAGTTGGTACCCCCGCATCAAGTTTAGCGGCCATTTTCTCCGCATCAACGAGCGGTAATTTCACTTGTAACGCTTCTAGTTGCGCCTTATCTTGCAAATCTTTTAAGGTAAAGCCCAATTCACCAATAATGCGTTCTGCCAATTCATAGGACTCAGGATGGACAGATGTATTATCTAGTGGATTTTTACCGTGTTGCAAGCGAAGGAAACCAGCACATTGTGTGAACGCTGCAGGACCTAAACGCGGTACTTTTAGCAATTCCTTACGACTTTTAAATACGCCATTCTCTTGACGGTATGCAACGATGTTTTTAGCCACTGTACTAGAGATACCTGCAATATGTTGCAAGATAGCTGGAGATGCTGTGTTGAGCTCTACCCCAACGTGGTTTACTACAGTTTCAACCACTTGATCTAGGGTATGAGTCAATTGCTTTTGATTTACATCATGTTGGTATTGACCTACGCCGATAGATTTTGGATCGATCTTAACAGATTCAGCTAATGGATCTTGTACTCGGCGCGCAATCGATACGGCACCGCGTATGGTTACGTCTAAATCTGGTAATTCATCGATAGCCAATTTAGAAGCAGAGTATACAGATGCGCCCGCTTCATTGGTGATGATGTAGTGGCAGTCTAATTTTTCCTCTTCAATCATGGTGGAAGCAAACTGCTCTGTTTCATAGGATGCAGTACCATTACCAATAGATAAGAGAGTAACCTTAAACTTACGGATTTTATCTGCCAATACCTTTTGCGCTTCTTTGCGAAGCTTTTCACTATTAGTTAAATAGTAGGCACCATAATCTAGCACATTACCTTGTTGGTCGATGATAGCCATCTTACAACCTGTACGGTAACCAGGGTCAAGGCCCATGATAACATGACCTGCCAAAGGCGGTTGTAACAATAGATTTTTAAGGTTTACACCAAATACCTTGATAGCTTGTTCGTCCGCATTTTCCGTCAACTCATTACGGATATCACGCTCTAGAGCAGGGAAAATTAGACGTTTATACGCATCGGCTACTGCAGCCGCTTTATAGTCTGCGAAGATGGATTTTGGATTTTTCTCTAACCGTTGCACCATGTAAGCAACATAAGTATCACCTGGTACGGTAAGGGCTAATTTCAAAGCTCCTAATTTTTCACCGCGATTAACCGCCAAGATACGGTGAGACGGCATTTGTCGAACCGGTTCAACATATTCTGCGTATTGCAAGAACTGTTGTTGTATCTCTTCATCACCAGTCAACTCAGCTTGAATAAAGCCTTCGTTCCACATCTTTTTACGCAAATATGCACGGAAGTCTGCACTATCACTAACAATTTCCGCTACGATATCTGATGCACCTTGAATAGCGTCCTCCGGTGTTGGCACCTCTTCCGTTACAAATTCTTTAGCGATCTCTAATGGATCGCCAGAGGTAACTGTATCGTTAAGGATCATTTCCGCTAACGGCTCTAATCCACGTTCACGGGCAATCATAGCACGGGTACGTTTCTTAGGACGATACGGTAAATAGAGATCCTCTAACTCTTGAAGCTTTGTTGCTGCTTCTAAGGACTTCATCAACTCGTCGGTCATCTTTTCTTGCTCTGTAATAGATGCAATGATTTCTTGGCGACGTGTTTCCAAGTTGCGCAGATATTTAATGCGTTCTTCAATGGTGCGCAATTGCTCATCTTGCAATTCGCCCGTTACCTCTTTACGGTAACGCGCAATAAATGGCACCGTATTGCCTTCGTCTAATAATTCTACGGCAGCTTGCACCTGCTTTGGCTTAACATTTAATTCACTGCCAATAATGGCAAACATTCTTTCACTCATTTAGATGCCTTTCTGCGAT
>JAWERH010000052.1:0-8010 GCA_032482215.1 Veillonella sp.
AGATCACGTATTGCTCTATGGTCCACCAGGTCTTGGGAAGACTACTTTGGCAGGGATTATTGCGAATGAATTGGGTGTTAATTTTCGCATAACCTCTGGGCCTGCCATTGAAAAGTCTGGTGACTTGGCTGCGATCTTAACAAATTTAGATGACCACGATGTACTATTTATCGATGAAATTCATCGCTTGTCTCGCAGTGTAGAGGAAGTATTGTACTCTGCTATGGAGGACTATGCTATCGATATTATCATCGGTAAGGGCCCAAGTGCTCGAACGGTGCGCATTGATTTGCCAAAGTTTACTTTGGTAGGTGCCACTACACGGGCCGGGGCTTTGGCGGCGCCTTTGCGGGACCGCTTTGGTATTATTAACCGGTTGGAATATTATAAACAACCGGAATTAGAGTTTATTGTGACGCGGGCCGCAGAAATACTCAATATTGGTATTGAGCCGACTGGGGCTAGCGAAATTGCGCGTCGTTCAAGGGGAACGCCGCGTATCGCAAATCGTCTACTTAAACGGGTACGTGATTTTGCACAAGTTATTGGTGATGGGGTTATCACTCAAGACATTGCAGATGATGCGTTAGAAGGACTCGATCGAATCGATCGACGTGTGTTGGAGTGTATTATTGAAAAGTATGATGGTGGTCCAGTAGGTATCGATACTATTGCGGCAGCTATCAGCGAAGAGAGAGATACCATCGAAGATGTGTATGAACCATATTTGATGCAACTAGGTTTTTTAGGACGTACACCGCGTGGGAGGGTGGCTACTAAACTTGCCTATGAGCATTTAGGTATTTCACAGACAGGGAAATAACAATGAAAACGAAACGATTACAATTGATGATAATGGCAACTTTGTTTTTAGGTGTAAATATTGGCGGTGCTTCTGTTGCTCAAGGGGCAACATTGCAACATAAAAGTACAGTAGTAACTAAAAAGCCAATGCCGAAATCAACAGTATCTACAATAAATGTATCGAAAGTAAATTCGACTAAGAAGTCAACTTTTCGACCACTTGTAACTAAACCGGCCCCAAAGCTTGTGTCAAAAGTGTCGTCGAAGCCAGCTGCTAAACCTGCAGTATCTAGTGCTACAACGAAAGTTCAAAAAACAGTAGCTCCAAAACCTGTAGCAAAAACTACATCTACTGGTGTTAAGTCTACTGCATCTAAGGTTGTAAAAACATCTAATGCAAATAGTATTCAAGCTAATACGGCAGTTATTACGCGTAATAAGGTGGGTTCTGTAGTAACGCCTGCTACGGAGCGCATAGAGCATGTACCAAATGTACGTGTTCTATTAGGAAGCCGTAGCTCCGATGCTAAGGTGACATCTACTGCTAATATGGTTGTGTTAAATAGTAATAATGGTCAAGTTAGTACAATTAGTGCGAATCGTGGTACCTCTGTTGGCGTTCAAGGTAGTAAAATTGTTGTTAATGGCAAGGCCATTGATAGTGTAGTTACCTTAAAACCAGCTAATAGTGATGCGCCATTCTTGTTTGAAGGTAAAGGTTATCGCGGTGGACTTACATTACGTGCTAATAATGGTAAAATGATGGTCATCAACTCTGTACCTCTTGAAGATTATCTTTATGGCGTAGTTCCACAGGAAGTCATTCCGTCTTGGCCTGCAGCAGCATTAGAAGCACAAGCTGTAGCAGCTCGCACTTATGCGCTTCATACAATGGAAGAAAATAAAGGGAAATTGTATGATGTGAGTACGTCCACAGATCATCAAGTCTATAATGGGGTTAGTGGTGAAACTCAGGCTACTACTAATGCAGTAAATAAGACAAAGGGGATGGTTATGCTATATAATCAACGCCCTATTAATGCCTTATTCCATTCTGATGGTGGTGGCTATACTGAGGATAGTGTTAATGTGTGGGGCAGTGATGTACCATATTTGAAAGGTGTAAAGGATTTTAGTACTGGCAGCAAGTAAAGGGGTGGGGAAATTGAAGAGTATTCAATTGACTCCTCTTGGTAAGCCAGGTCAACAAACATCTGATCGCGGTGTATCTGGTCGCATTAAGAGTGCTACTTTCATAGGTACTTCTGGAAAAACGACAATAGATGGGGATTCTCTACGTAGCATTTTAGGTTTAAAATCTACACTATTTGATTTCTATGTTAATCATAACCCGACTAAAGGTGCGGGAAAGGCATATCATAACTTTACTGGTAGTAATGATACTGTCTACATTAAAGGCCACGGTTGGGGGCATGGTCTTGGTATGTCTCAATGGGGCGCCGCAGAGATGGCGAAACGTGCTACCCCAGGGGATACAAATTATTACCAAACTATTTTGCGTCACTACTATAGTGGCATTACATTAAAGAAAATGTACTAATAAGGATTACGATGAAAGTTACAGATTTTGATTATGAATTGCCAGAGGAACTAATTGCCTTGGATAAGGTTACCGGTGAGGTTGCGCATAAAGAGCATTTTTACGATTTGCTTGATGAACTTCATGAAGGGGATGTACTTGTATTTAATAATACAAAGGTTATTCCTGCAAGATTATATGGTCAACGGCAAGGTTCTGGTGGCAAGGTAGAGGTATTGCTCCTCACTCCATGTGGTGAAAACCGGTGGGAATGCCTTGTTAAACCTGGCAAAAAATGTCCTATTGGTCAAGTTATAGAGTTTGACGACCGCTTAAGTGGGACTGTAATAGATAAGACTGAATTTGGAGGCCGTATCATTGAGTTCACTTGCAATGGTGTATTTGATGATGTGATACAAGAAATTGGTGAAATGCCATTACCTCCATATATTCATGAAAAGTTAGAAGATAAAGATCGTTATCAAACGGTATATGCTAAGGAGAAAGGTTCTGCTGCGGCTCCAACAGCAGGGCTTCACTTTACACCAGAGCTTTTAGAAAAAATAAAAGCTAAAGGCGTAGAGCTTGAGTTTGTAACCTTGCATGTTGGTCTTGGTACTTTTAGACCTGTATCGGCAGAGACGATTGAAGATCATGAGATGCATAGTGAGTTCTTCGTTGTATCTCAAGAAACCGCTGACCGTATTAATGCAGCTAAGAGAAACGGACGCCGTATTATTGCGGTAGGTACTACATCTGTACGTACACTCGAGTCTGCTACCAATGATGACGGTATACTACAAGGTATTAGTGGATGGACTCAAATTTTTATCTATCCTGGTTATAAATTTAAGATGATTGATGCATTAGTAACGAATTTCCATTTGCCTCAATCTACATTGTTAATGTTAATTAGTGCATTAGCCGGTCGTGAACATTGTTTAGCGGCCTACGATGAAGCTGTTCGAGAACGTTATCGCTTCTTTAGCTTTGGCGACGCTATGTTTATTCGTTAGGAGGGACTATGCCAAGTATTACTTATGAATTACAAAAGACATGTCCTCATACGGGGGCACGTGCAGGTTTATTGCATACACCACATGGCACCTTCCAAACCCCAATGTTTATGCCTGTAGGTACACAGGCAACTGTTAAAACAATGACACCTGAAGAATTAAAGGCTATTGGTTCTCAAGTTATCTTGAGTAATACGTACCATTTATTCCTTCGTCCTGGTCCTGAACTTGTGGAAGAAGCAGGTGGGTTGCATAAGTTTATGAATTGGGATCAAGCTATTTTAACTGATAGCGGTGGATTCCAAGTATTTAGCTTAGGCGACATGCGTAAGATTACTGAAGAAGGTGTAACTTTTAGATCACATATTGATGGTTCTAAACAGTTTTTATCTCCAGAAGTTGCCACAAAGGTACAAGAGCAATTAGGTTCTGATATTGCGATGGCCTTTGATGAATGTATTCCATATCCAGCAGATCATGATTATGCGAAGCGTTCTACAGCGCGTACCACACGTTGGGCTCATCGTTGCCAAGAGGCTCGTAAGGCTCATGACCGTCAAGGTATGTTTGGTATCGTTCAAGGCGGCATGTATAAAGACTTGCGTAAACAAAGTGCGGAAGAGTTAGTCGCTATGGACTTTGAAGGCTATAGTATCGGCGGCTTATCCGTTGGGGAACCTCATGATTTAATGAATGAGATTTTGGAATATACCACACCATTGTTGCCAACTAATAAGGCTCGTTACTTGATGGGCGTTGGTACAGCGGACTGTCTCGTTGAAGGCGTGGCACGTGGTATTGATATGTTTGACTGCGTATATCCAACACGTGTTGCTCGAAATGGGATGGCTATGACTTGGAAGGGGCGCCTTAATATTCGAAATGCGCAGTTTGCTCATGATTGGGGTCCTTTAGAAGAAGGCTGTCAGTGCTATACATGTAAAAATTATTCCCGCGCTTATATTCGTCACTTGTATAAGGCGGAAGAAATTTTGGCATTGCGTCTCGTAACATACCATAATCTCTACTTCTTGCTTGAGTTTATGCGTCAAATGCGACAAGCTATTTTGGAAGATCGATTCCCTCAATTTAGAATGCAGTTTTGGGATAGCTTTAAAAAATAGTAATTAAGTCTAGTCAAATCTATATTAGGTGGCTATACTAGAAAAGAAAAATATATTTATTATACTAGGAGGATAAAATGGAAGATATTTTACAAGTGTTGCAAACTAGCTGGCCTATTTTGTTGATGGTCGTAATCTTTTATTTTTTATTATGGCGTCCACAAAAGAAACAACAAAAAGAGCGCGCTAATTTGTTAGGTAGCTTGAAAAAAGGCCAAAAAATCGTTACAATTGGCGGTATTTATGGTGAAATCGTTGAACTTGATGATGAAAAAGTAAAGGTTCAAGTATCTGAAAAAGTGGAGTTAACATTTGCGCGTTCTGCAATTGCTAACGTACTTTCCAAGAAAAACAAGGAAGAAAAATAATGAATACAAAGGAAGCAGTGCGCCGGGCGTGCAAGTCCAAGCGCGCTGCTTTATCCGTTGCTGATTGTAATACATGGACATCAATGTTGACGGAGCAAATCGTCAATACTCCTGAATATAAATCAGCCAATAGCATTATGGCCTATTTGGCGATGCCCAAGGAGGCCAATTTAGACGATGTGATTCGTCATGCTTTAGAACATGGTAAATCCGTATATGTTCCAGTTTGTACAGATAAGACGACAATGATTGCAGTTCGTCTCAAGTCTCTAGAATCTATCACTCGGGGTGTGTTAAATATTCGCATTCCCTCTGAGCCATACGAGGTTATTAATCCACATGACTTGGATTTGATTTTAGTGCCTGGTGCTGGCTTTGACCGTCAAGGTGGTCGCATGGGGATGGGGAATGGGTATTATGATCGATTTCTCAAGGAACTTTCATCAAGTACATATATGGGCGTATGTTGGGCTGTCCAAATTTGGGATGAACCAATCCTTATGGATGGATGGGACCAACGGATGAACAAGATTGTAACGGAGCAAGGCGTTATACATTGCGTATAGTAGTAGAAGGGAGCAACTATTTTGAACGGTAAAGCTATTATCAAGTTTTTAGTAGTCATTGCTGCCATCATTGGATTATTTGCGTATTTCATTCAACCTTTAGCAGGTTCTTTGAAACAAGGCCTAGACTTACAAGGTGGTACGCATATCGTATTGGAAGCAGAGGATTCTGCAACTGGTCAAGCTGACAATGATGCAGTGGAACGGGCGAAGCAAATCTTAGAGCGTCGTATTAATGAAATGGGTTTGTCTGAACCATTGGTACAACGTGAAGGTGCTCGTCGTATTATCATCGAATTGCCAGGCGTAAAAGATCCTGACGAAGCGATAAAACGTATCGGTAAAACTGCGGTCTTAGAATTTAAGAATGACCAAGGTCAAACTGTTATGACTGGTGATGATTTAAAAGATGCGAAAGAAGAGTTAGGTCAAAATAAACAACCACTCGTTGCTATTGAATTAAGCGATGAAGGGGCTAAGAAATTTGCGGACTTAACATCTAAAAATATTGGCCGTCGCATTGCCATCACTTTGGATGGTAAAGAATTGACTAATCCTGTAGTGCAACAAGCAATTACAGGTGGTAAAGCAACAATTTCTGGTAGTCAAAGCTTAGAAGAAGCTAAAGACTTAGCTATTTTATTACGTTCCGGTGCATTGCCTGTTAAAATTAATGTATTGGAAGTTCGTACAGTAGGTCCTTCTTTAGGTCAAGACTCCAAGGATAAATCTGTTGTAGCCTTCAGTGCTGGTATTGCAATGATCATGATTTTCTTGGTTATTTTATATCGCTTTTCTGGTATCGTAGCTAATATCGCATTACTTGTATATGTAATGCTCTTATTACTTGTATTAGGTAAAGGCTTTAATGCGACTATGACATTGCCAGGTATTGCTGGTATTATCTTATCAATGGGGGTTGCTGTAGATGCTAATATCCTTATCTTTGAACGATTTAAGGAAGAGGTATTCTCTGGTAAATCCATGCGTGTAGCAATGGAAGCTGGTTTTAGTCGTGCTTTAGCAACAATTACAGATGCGAATGTATCCGTTATTATTACGGCTGGTATCTTGACAATCTTAGGTTCTGGTCCGGTAAAAGGCTTCGCTATCAGCTTAGGCGTAGGTGTTGTTGTAAGTATGTTTACAGCGATTACAGTGAGTCATTTCTTGTTGCGCTTACTTATTGACTGTAACTTTACGAACCATCCATTCTGGTTTGGTGCGAATATCTCTCCAAGCAAAAGTGCTGACGCATTTGCACCAAAATCTTTGAAAGGAGGTAAACGCAAATGACATTAGACGTAATTAAACATCATCGTTGGTGGTTTGCTATTTCCTCCACACTTGTTATTATCAGTTTGATTTCTATCTTTACTAAAGGCTTTAACTTTGGTATTGATTATACTGGTGGTACAATTGTTGAAGTTGTATTTGATCAACCTGTAGAGGTTAGTCAAGTTCGTGACGTTTTGAAAGAATATAATCTTGAGAATGCACAAATTCAGCTTTCTGGTGATACTACTGGTGAAACAGCGGGCGAAGACGTAATGATTCGTACACGTAATCTCGAGGCTAGTGAAAGTGCCGCTGTTGTAGAGTCTTTGACTAAATCTATTGGAAACAATACAGTTAAACGTATTGAAACTGTAGGTGCTGTAATTGGTTCTGAGGTTACAGAACATGCGTTGTTAAATCTTGTTATAGCATTCGTAGCATTAGCATTGTATATTTCTTATCGTTTTGAATATAAAGTTGCTATTTCTGCTCTTGTTGCTATTTTCCACGATTTAATCATGGTGCTTGGCGTATTCTCTTATTTCCAATTGGAAATTGATGCGTCTTTCCTTGCTGCTATTCTTACGGTTGTAGGTTACTCCATGAATGAATCTGTAGTTATCTTTGACCGTGTTCGTGAAAATACACATACACATAAACGTTCTGATACATTTGCAGATCTTGCGAATGCATCTATTACACAAAGTATTCACCGTAGTTTCTATACATTGGCTACAGTTATGTTCGCCTGTGTATCTCTTTATCTGTTTGGTGGGGACACTACAAAGAACTTTGCTCTCTGTATGATTATTGGTTTTGCTAGTGGTGCGTACTCCTCTATCTGTGTAGCTACATCCTTATGGGTTATGTGGAAAAGTCGCAACAAAAACGATATCCGCAATCAACAATAATATATGAACTGCTTTTACTATAATAATGGTAAAAGTACTGAACCTCTCTAGCATACAGTCTAGAGAGGTTCTTTTTAGTCTGTGGCATATTATATATGACTCATTATGTATTGGTAGCTGCATTACCTATAGTGATTACTTCTGAACTAAGTGGTAGTGATTTAGATGCAGGACTGGCGATGACGTATTGCTGTTAAGTAATGTTATTCCTCTTTCAAAAGAGTTAGCCTTACCAAAACTGTCTAAGCGCAAAGGCTGGCATATTTCTCAATTTATAGAAAGTAAAAGTTTGCCTTGGGCATTAATGGGTTTATTCATAGGTTTTACTTATTCAGGTGTTTTAGTATTTATTCCTATCGAGCTGAATAGTATGGGCGCAGGTATTTGGGGTAGTGCTTTTTTT
>JAWERH010000053.1:0-6614 GCA_032482215.1 Veillonella sp.
GGAAAACTATTTATTGGAAGTATCTTCTCCAGGCCTAGATCGAGTTCTTAAGAAGGATAAGGATTTGGTTCGCTATAATGGTCGTGATGTTGATATCCAGCTATTTAAACCGATTAATGGCAGTAAACAATTTACTGGTGTATTAGAAGGTTTTACAGACACAACTATCGATTTTACTATCAATGGTGAAAGCATGACATTCGAACGGTCTGCCATTGCTCAAATTCGATTACATCTTGATTTTTAATATATGGAGGCATACGAGTGAGTCAAGAATTAATTCAAGCGGTAATGGTACTTACAAAGCAAAAAGGTTTTGCTCCTGAGGTTATTTTTGAATCCTTAGAGGCTGCATTGTTACAAGCATATCGCAAAGAACCTACATCTAATCCAGATGCGTACGTTGTGATTGACCGTGAAACAGGCGTTTACAAAGTAATGGCTAAAAAACAAGTAGTAGAAACTGTGGAATTGCCAGAATAGCTTGTTAGAAGCGCGCAAAATTGACAAACGTTTTGAAATTGGCGACGTAGTAGAAGTAGATGTTACTCCAGCTAACTTTGGCCGTAGTGCTGCCCATACTGCAAAACAAATGCTTATTCAACGTTTGAAAGAGGCTGAACGCAGCGTAGTATACGAAGAATACTATAGCCGTGAAGGCGATATCATTACTGGCGTTATTACACGTGTTGAAGGTAAAAATGCATTTATCGATTTAGGTAAAACAGAAGCAATCTTGCCTCCTACTGAGCAAATTGCTACAGAAACATATCGCGAAGGAGATCGTATTAAATGCTATATCGTAGAGGTTAAGAAAACTACGAAAGGGCCTCAAATCATGATTTCCCGCACACATCCTGGTTTATTAAAACGCCTCTTTGAGTTAGAGGTACCAGAAATTTATGAAGGTGTGGTAGAGCTTAAATCCGTAGCTCGTGAGCCAGGTATGCGTTCTAAGATTGCTGTTTATAGCCGCGATGAAAATGTTGACCCAGTAGGTGCTTGTGTAGGTCCTAAAGGTCAACGTGTACAACATATCGTTGATGAGTTACATGATGAAAAGATTGATATCGTTAAATGGGATGAAGATCCAGCAATTTATATCGCAAACTCTTTGAGTCCAGCAAAGGTTGTATCTGTTGATGTAAGTGAAGAAGAAAAATCTTCTTACGTTGTAGTTCCTGATTATCAATTATCCTTAGCGATTGGTAAAGCTGGTCAAAATGCTCGATTAGCAGCCAAATTAACTAACTGGAAAATCGATATTAAGAGTGAAACTCAAGCAGCTGAAGAACCTTTTGCAGGTTTTGGCAATGCTGAGTATGGAGAATAGTCATGAAACCGAAATCCCAACCTATGCGCACCTGTGTAGGATGTGGTGAGCCAAAGGTAAAACGTGAATTGATTCGTGTAGCCTTGAGCCCAGACGGTAACATTAGTATTGATCGCACTGGTAAAGCACCAGGACGTGGAGCCTATCTATGTGAATCCATGTCGTGCTTTGAACAAGCCTATAAGGCAAAACGATTAGAACGGTCATTAAAGCATAGTGTATCGAAAGAGATATACGAAGCGTTACAACGTGATTTACAAGAGCATGAGTAATCACTGATATACATGAATGAAGATAAAATTTTGAATCTCTTAGGTTTAGCACAACGAGCAGGTAAGGTTATTTCCGGTGATTTTATCGTAGAAAAGGCTATAAAGCGAAAGGAACCAAAATTGGTACTTCTCGCTGGTGACTGTGCAGCCAACAATGAAAAGAAATATACTCAATTAGCAGAAACACATCAGATTCCACTTCATAGTATTGCCAATAAAGAGGCGTTAGGAACGGCCATTGGTAAAGAAGTTAGGGTAGTAGTCGCCGTACTAGATGATGGATTTGCAAAGGCAATAGTAAAAGAGATTGATCGATAATAAGGGGGTATGTAGATGTCCAAAAAGCGCGTCCATGAAATCGCCAAAGAGTTCGGCGTAGAAAGTAAGCAGGTCATTTCTATCTTGCAACAACATAATGTAAATGTTACGAAAGCAGTTAATTCTGTAGATGATTCCGGTTATGAAATTGTAAAAAAACAATTGAGTAAGAAATCTGAAGCATCTAAAGTAGCACAAAAAACAGAACAAAAAGTAGAACAAAAATCTGCTCCAACTGCAGCTCATAAACAAGAAGCTGCGCCACATAAACAACAACATCCAAATCGTTCTAACGAACAGAAAAAGGATAATCGTAAACAAGGTGGTCAAAAACAAGACGATCAATCTAAACAAAATGACCATAAAAAGGGCAATGTACGTCATGTACAAATCTCTGAACCTACACGTAAATCCGAAGGTAACCAACAATCTGGTGACCGCGCTAACAACCGCCCTAACAATAATAATCGCAATAGTGACAATCGCAATAACAATGGTCGTCCTAATGATGCGCGTAATAATGATAATCGCAATAACGACAATCGAAACAATGATAACCGCAATTCTAATAACAATGATCGTCGTAACAAGAAAAATAAAAAAGGTGGTAACAACCGTCCTCAATCCTTGTTATCTACATCTATGCAAAAGAAAAAGAATCGCGTAAAACATCGTAATGAACAGTACTTACAACAAAAAGCTGAGGCTGAACGTAAGGCTGAAGCAGCGATTGCTACGGAAATCGAATTATCCGGTCCTTTAACAGTTAAAGAATTAGCCGAAAAAATGGGCCGCGAAGTATCTGAAATCATCAAAAAGTTGATGCTTCTAGGTGTTATGGCTAGCATTAACCAAGAGGTTGATGTTGATACTGCTACAATCGTAGCTGAAGAATTTGGTGTAACTGTAACAGAAGTAGAACCTGAAGAAGATCCTACTGATATCATCGAAATTGAAGATGCACCAGAAACATTAAAACCTCGTCCTCCGGTTGTTACTATCATGGGTCACGTTGACCATGGTAAAACATCCTTGTTGGACGTAATTCGTCAAACTAATGTAACAGCTGGCGAAGCAGGTGGTATTACTCAACATATCGGTGCTTACCAAGTTCGTTATAACGACAATAAAATTACATTCCTCGATACTCCTGGCCATGAAGCATTTACAGCTATGCGTCTTCGCGGTGCTAAATCTACAGATATCGCAGTTCTTGTTGTAGCTGCTGATGATGGTGTAATGCCTCAAACTATTGAAGCCATAAACCATGCCAAATCTGCGGATGTACCTATTATTGTTGCTATCAACAAAATGGATAAACCAGGTGCTAACCCAGACCATGTTAAACAACAATTGTCTGAACATGGCCTTTTACCAGAAGAATGGGGCGGCGATGTAATCATGGTTCCAGTTTCTGCTAAACAAAAACAAGGTATCGACGACTTGCTCGAAAATATCTTGCTCGTAGCAGAAGTTATGGAATTAAAAGCGAACCCTAACCGTAAAGCTTACGGCGTAGTTATCGAGGCTCAACTTGATAAAGGTCGTGGTGCTGTATGTACCGTATTAGTACAAAAAGGTTCCCTTCGCGTAGGTGACACTGTACTTGCTGGTACTGCTTATGGTAAAGTACGTGCTATGACAAATGAACGCGGTGAAAAGGTAAAAGTAGCTCGTCCTTCTATGCCAGTAGAAATCTTGGGCTTCTCAGAAGTTCCACAAGCTGGTGAAATCATCAATGGTATGGATGATAACGAAGCACGTGCAATCGCAGAAAAACGTATTGCTAAACAACGCGTTCAAGAATTGCAAGCTACTCACAAAGTTACATTGGATGATATCTTCAACCAAATTCAACAAGGTGAGTTAAAAGATCTTAATATTATCATTAAAGCAGACGTTCAAGGCTCTGTAGAAGCATTACGTCAATCCTTGGAAGGCATTAAAAACCCTGAAGTACGTATCGTTATCGTTCATGCTGCAGTAGGTGCTATTAATGAATCCGATATCATGTTGGCTTCTGCATCTAATGCCATCGTTATGGGCTTCAATGTACGTCCTGATGCTAATGTACGTCGCGCTGCTGAGAATGAAAAAGTTGACCTTCGTACATATCGCGTAATCTACGATGCTATTAATGACGTTGAGTCTGCGATGCGTGGTATGTTGGCGCCTCAATTCAAAGAGGTTGTCGTTGGTCGTGCCGAGGTACGTCAAGTTATTTCTACACCAAAAGCAATTGTTGCCGGTTCTTATGTAACAGAAGGTCGTATTACTAACGATTCTGAAGTACGTTTGATCCGTGATGGTATTGTTGTATTTGAAGGTAAGGTTGACTCTTTGCGTCGATTCAAAGACGAAGTAAAAGAAGTTAAAACATCCTTCGAATGTGGTATCTCCTTAGAAGGTTACCGCGACATCAAGGAAGGCGACGTAATTGAAGCGTACTTGATGGAAGAAGTTGCACCTCAAATATAGGAGGTTTATATGAGTGACGTTCGTGTCAGAAAATTACAAGAATTCATCAAACAAGAGGTAAGTCAAATGTTGATGCGTGGATTGAAAGATCCTCGCATTGGCTTTACTACTATTACCGATGTTCATGTAACCGGTGATTTACGAGAGGCTACAATTTACGTTTCCTTGTTTGGTTCCGATAAGGAAAAAGAAGATACTCTTATCGCTTTAAAGCATGCAGCAGGCCACATTCGTACTGAGCTTGGCAAAGTACTTAAGTTGCGCCATATTCCTTCTATCACATTTGATAAGGATACGTCTTTAGACTATAGCATGCATATTGAATCCCTTTTGAATGAAATCAAAAAGGACGAAGAAAAAAATTAACACAAAGGATAGAGAACATGAGTAAGATTACTATTAATCAATTACATGTGGCTCTGTGTGAAGCTAATTCTATTATGCTAACCGTCCATGTTAGACCTGATGGTGATGCTATCGGGTCCATGGTGGCCTTTTACGAAGCCCTTGTAGGGCAAGGTAAAACTGTATATATGGTAGTGGATGATGTAGTTCCTGAAAAGTACTCATTCTTACGATATACGGACCACATCCATGATGTAGCGTATTTTGAAACAAATCCTGTTGATATTGATATGCTAATGGTATTGGATGCTAGCACGTATGAGCGAATTGGCAAAGTAGGTGCACTATGGAGTGCACCTATTTTTAATATAGACCACCATATTTCTAATACGGAGTTTGCGGATCATCTATATTTAAAGCCTAATTTTGCTGCTACTGGTGAAATTATTACCTATTTATGTACAAAATGGAATTGGCCTATCACTGAGTCTATGGGCACTGCATTATATATGGCGATTGCTACAGACTGTGGCTTCTTTAAGTTCAGTAATACCACAGCCAATACTTTAGAAATGGCTGCCAAATGTGTAGCAGCTGGTGCTAGACCCAATGTTATTTCTGAAACGATTGAAGCTGTGTCTGCCAGTCGTCTTGAATTAACAAAACAAGTTATGCAAACTATCGAGTTTTACAAGAATAACACCGTGGCTACAATCGAGTTGAATCGTGAAGCCATGACAATTCTTGGGGATGATACGGATGGTTTTGTAGATATTATTAGAAACGTCGATACTGTTGATATAGCTATTTTATTAAAAGCTGAAGCTGATGATAGAACGCGGGTAAGCTTGCGTTCTAAAGGAACTGACGTGAATGCTATAGCTAGCAATTTTGGCGGTGGCGGACATATTCGAGCTTCCGGTTGTACCATTAATTTACCATTACAGGAAGCAAAACAAGCTCTTATTGAGGTGATTAAATAATGGATGGCGTTTTACCATTTTTAAAACCTCCTGGAATAACAAGTCATGATGCTGTTGCCATTTGTCGCCGCATTTTAAAAGAGAAGCGCATAGGACATAGTGGTACTTTAGATCCTATGGCATATGGTGTATTGCCAGTATTTCTTGGTAAGGCTACGCGACTTATTGAATACACTGATGGTTTTGATAAAACCTATGTGGCAGAATGTAAATTTGGGACTTTTACAGATACTGAAGATAGTTCAGGTCAACCCGTATTGCCTGATAATGACATGGTATTGCGAGATGGCGTTCTATTAAATGAATCGTCTCAAAGTTCAGAACTTTCTGATGCTATAGTAAAACCTGGAGTTCAAAATCAGAGACCATCAAAATATTCCGCTATTAAAGTAAATGGTATTCGTGCTTATGAATATGCCCGTAAAGGTATTTCTGTAGAATTGCCATTACGGAAAATTCATATAAAAAATATTGAGCTTGTAGCATATGGTTTTCCATATTTTACAGTTCGTGTAACATGCTCTGGAGGCACTTATATTCGTTCATTATTACGTGATATATGTGTTTCATTAGGTATACCAGGAACGATGACATCTTTGGCGCGTACTCAAGTAGGGCCCTTTGATATTGGTTCTGCAAAAATGGCTGAGGAACTGATGATTCATGGTGAAAGCCTATTGTTACCAACGGATACAGCAGTTTCACATCTTTCAAAAGTAACGGTAAATAGTGTACAATTAAAGATGATGGTTCAAGGTAAACAATTATCTATTGATAGTGAATTTACCTATACCAAACCAGATCATTATTATAGAGCCTATGGTCCTCATGGATTCATTGGTATTATGAAACGAACAAACCACACATTAAAGGTGGAAAAAAATA